>DATCYX010000314.1:0-2890 GCA_036526235.1 Anaerolineales bacterium
GCAGTTAGCGCGTGCGGACACCCCAAACGGCGAGAAAGCCAGCTCCCCACAAGTCCTGTGGGATAGGCTTCCAGAGAGTGCACTAGATCAACTTTGGGGAAAGCGTTACTGGATATGGCGCGATAGCATCGCAACAAGGCCAGCTGCCCGCGCAGGCTGGTCAAGGCCGCGCTTTGGGTCACTGGGAGCACGAACACCTGCTTCTGAGGAAAAAGAGAACGCGCTTCTTCAGCGTCCGCAGCCGATGCGAAGATCACTGGCTCAACATATTCCTGTATAGATCGCAAAAGCGCGACCGCATAGGTGCGCCACCCGGACGGGCGCAACAATGCAGGCAGAACGTAAGCGACTCTCAACAAGATAACCTCTAGGCAGCCACACCAACTTGCTCCTGGCGTGCTATCTCTGCGCGAAACCTGATCACTGACACGGTGACGCCCAGTAGGTAGGAGCCTGCCAGCAGGGCAGCGCTTGCCAGATACCCGTAAATGGGGACAAGCAGGAGCACGCCGATCACCTTAAGCGCAGCCAATACCAAGTTGACCTTGGCGGGAAAATCGGGCAGACCAATCGCCAGAAGGGCTGAACGGTTCCAATAAAAGGTATTGGCGACCAAGAATCCCGCCAGGAGGATGAGCAGAGCGGGGTAAGCTGGCAGGAACTCGGGCTTTTTATAGAGCAACAGAATCAATGGCTTACCCAGCAAAATAAGTCCCAGGGAGACGAGCAGTGTAAAGCCTCCTGCCAGCAATGATCCCTGCCGCAGGAGATGGCGCATGCCAGCCCAGTCTTTATGGGCTGCCTGTCGGGACAGCTCAGGATAAGTGGCTTGTGGCAACGGGCTGACCGGTAATTGCGCCAGGTTAACAATCGCCAGTGCAGTCTTGTAATAGCCGGTCTCCAACGGGTTGCGGAAGAACGAGACCCACAGCAGCTCGCTGTCTTTGTTAATCAGGCTGAGCGAGGCGCTGATGTTGGTGCTGACGGCAAAGCGAGCCAGCTCGCGCACCTGCGGTCGCAATAGGCTGATAGAGACGCGCCACCAACCTGTGCCCCAGCGCCGCGTAGCCTCCAAGAGCGCTGCCAGCGTCAGCCCCAGGGCGCCGATCGCCTTGCCGCCTAAATAGGCCAGCAGGATGTGCAGCAAACCGCCTCCAGTGAGGTATGCCAGAGCGATGATTGCCAGGGTAAACAGGCTCTGGACAACGTTTAAGGCTGCCATACGCCGGTAACGATCGAAGAGTTGCAGCAAACCGGTGGAGCTCTCGGAAATCAGATTCGCCAGCACGATCAGCCCGTAAATCACAAACCACCCCGTAGCATTGGGGTCTTTAGCAAGATAGCGTGCCCCCAAGGGCGCTAATAGCCAAATCAGGCCAAAAGCGACCAGGGAAGCCAGCATCTCAACCAGCGCCGCGGCCTTATAAATTGCCGCCGCGCGCTCCCGATCACCTGTCTCAGTATAGTAGCCCACATACTTGATCACCAGCTCTCCCATGCGGAATGAGGCGAACCGATTGATCACGCTGGCGAACATCGTGATCACGCCCAGGATACCGAAACCCGCCACACCCAACAACCGCCCCGCCAGGATGCTCTGCAGCATACTGATGAAAGCTGAGATACCCGTTGCGCTGAACAAATAGCCAGAGTTACGGATGATACGGCGCGTCAACGGGTTATTCAGGAGGCTTCTATACCAGGTGGAGAAAATCATCGAATGATTAATGGGCGCAGAATAAAGAGGATGGAGTTTGGATGAGGTTTGACACCCTCATCCGTTAAATCAACCTGTTGACCGATAATTCAAATATGCACTACAAATGGCTAATCCGTACTGATTCGTCTAGCCCATTCCCGCTCGGCGTTGTACCATGCTACTGTCCGCTCAATACCCTGGCGCAACGAGACTTGCGGCTCCCATCCCAACAAGCGACCAGCTTTCTCCACATTGGCCCAGTTTGCCAGCATATCTGCCGGGTTGAGAGGTTGGTGCTGGATGTCTGCCTTCTGCCCAATGATCTCTTCCAGCATGCGGATCAATTCGATGATCTTTACGGACTCGTGACCACCCAGGTTGATGACTTCAAAACCAAGCGGCTTGAGACCCAAGATGGTTCCCCGTGCAATATCGTCCACATAGGTAAAGCCGCGCGATTGGCTGCCATCCCCGTTTAGCCGCAACGCTTTGCCCTCACTGATCCACTGGATGAAGCGGAACACGCTCATATCCGGGCGTCCTGCCGGGCCGTACACGGTAAAGTAACGGAAGACGGTCACATCAATACCATACAGATGATGGTAGGCATGGCAAAGCGCCTCGGCACCCTTCTTGCTGGCAGCGTAGGGCTGTAATGGGCGATCACTGGGGTCGTCCTCCGGGGTGGGCAGCTTTGCATCGGCTCCATAGACGCTGGAAGTTGAGGCCAGGATAAATTTTCGGATGCCCTCCCGCTGGCAAAAGTCCAGCAGGTTGAGCGTGCCGGTCATATTGGTATCCACGTACACCCACGGGTTCGCTACTGCCTGGCGCACGCCAGCGCGCGCCGCCAGGTTTATTACCCCGTCAAAATTCTGATTGCTAATGGCTGATCGCTGATTGAAGACATCCCGGTCAGAGATATCCAGTTGGTGAAACTCAAAGCCCGGGCGGGAATTGAGCCGCATTAAGCGGTATTCTTTCAGGCGCACATCGTAGGCATCATTCATGTTGTCTATGCCCACCACGCGATGACCTTCTTCCAGCAGCATCTCGGCCACCCGGTAAGCAATAAACCCAGCCGCGCCGGTCAACAGATAATTTGCCATCGCTACTCCATCGTTTTCAAAGCCGCACAACCTTTGGATTGTCTCGCCCCTCACCTGCTAACGCATTGCGTGTATCAACAAT
>DATCYX010000315.1:0-4870 GCA_036526235.1 Anaerolineales bacterium
GATACAAGCCCGCCCAAGAATGTCAGAGCGCCAGCCCAATCAAATCGTTCTGTGATTTTTTCGGGAACATCTTTTTGGATGAACCAAATACTGAGAAGTAGAGCGATCAAGCCAACCGGCAAATTAATATAAAATACGGAACGCCAACCATAATACTCTGCTAGCCAGCCCCCCAATGATGGACCGGTAATCAATCCCAGGGAGGTCATAGTCGCCATTAAGCCCAGGGCGCGACCGCGTTGGTTGGCGGGGAAGGTCTTCGTGAGAATAGCGGGTGAATTAGCGGAGAGCATCGACGCGCCAATGGATTGAAATGCGCGTGCTCCGATGAGAGCTAATATCGTGGGCGAGATAGCACATAATAAAGAGCTGGCAATAAAGAGTATAAAGCCCCCGATATAGACGGGCTTGTGTCCGCGCAGGTCACCTAAGCGGCCAAACCCGGGCAGCATACCGCTGACAAGCAATAAATAGATGATCACTACCCACTCAACGGTGGCGATGTCGCTATTGAAGGTTTTATTTACAATAGGGAGCACAGTGTTGACGACGCTTATGTCCAGTGCCGACATGTAAGTACCCGCACCGACAGCAATCAAAACTCCCCACTTGCGGTCGATGTTGAGTCGCGCAGATGTCTCTTGTAGCGGTGCTACAGTTTTCTTGCTTTTGTCTTGATCAATTTCCATATCCAGAATGATATCAGGTAGCAGAGACTTGCCGTTCGAAATCAGCACGCTCGCGCATTTGACCACGCAGTGTGTCGATATCCTTAGGTACCAAGTAGGCAGTAAATCCCAACAGGACCGCCCCAATGATCCACGCGGACACGCAAATGAGCAATATGGCTACATGGAGCGAGGCATACTTGGCAATAATGCCTCCTAATAGGGGAGCTATTGCAGCGCCTCCGTTCTCGATAAAATACTGAATGGCAAGGGCTGTGCTGCGCACTTCAGGAAGCGTGATGTCATAAACTGTGGAGATCACATTGGGTGATGACAGGGGAATGAAAACGGCGGTGATCATCAGCATGACCATGAAGAGAGACTGGTTCTCGGTTGGAACTTTCATCGTTAGGAAAAATAATATGGCGCCTATGATAACGCCAAACATAGCCGTGAGCATCCGTCCGCGGGGGGTGCGTTTAAAGAAAAAATCACCGATTGTGCCTCCTACGAAGTAACCAGATGCCAGCACTAAAATGGCGGGGGCCATGGTCATAAATACTGCCTGAGAAGAGTAATTGCGCTCGGTTTCAAGATAACGGAAAAACCAGTAGGTAATCATGTTCCAAGGGAAAACGCCTACAAATCCTTGGGCGAAAAGGAGCAACAAACTGCGCTTGCGGAATAATCCTTTGGCGATCCGAATATCAAATTTATATGTGCTGATCTGCTCAAATTCTGCTAGCTCCGGCTCGCTTTTGCCACGCGGCATTTCTTTCACACCAAACAAGATAACAACGGCTAGGACAATTCCCAGCGTGCCCGTGATGTAATACACACCTCGCCAGCCCAAAGTTACACCCAGGTAGGTTGCTACCAGTAACCCCAGCATATATCCCAATGGTTGTGCGATTTGGATCAAACCGTAAACTTTGCCGCGCACAGCAGGGCCGAAGTAGTCCGAGATCAGGCTGTACATACCCGGATAGCTTGAGTCATCTATGCCAGTTGAAGCGCGGCTGGCGAGAAAGGTGGGGAAAGTGGGGGCAATTGCACTTATCCAGGTAGTTGATCCCCAAATAAATGATGCCAGGGCTAACAGCTTGGCGCGAGCGAAGCGGTCATATAAATATCCCCATATGGGATATAAAAAAGCCCCAACCAGCAGTGCTCCGGTAAAAACAGCTCCCATTTGCACTTCATCAATTCCAAAATCTCTCATGATTGGCGTGGTTAAAGGGCCGATCAACAACTTATCAGCTTGATGGAGCAGCATGAATAAGAAAAATACCCCAACAACAAACCATCTATAATTGGAAGGTTTGCTCATCTTACTTCTCCTATTCCAGGACTAATTTCCCTGAGATACTCAATCCTTGGTGAATGTGGCTGATGATATCAGCAAGCAAAGGGGCAATAGATATGATTTCGAGCTTTGGATGGCGCTTTTCTGGTGGCACAGGCAAGGTGTTGGTCACAATCAGTTTTTCAATGCGCTCATCCTCATCCAGGATTTGAAGCGCGGTTGGAAGCAAGATGGGGTGGGTGATAGAGAAATACGCTTTCCCGGTAGCGCCACGGTCGTAGAGAGCGTCGATCTGGCGCAACACGCTGCCCCCAGCGAGCAAGTCATCTATGATGATAGGTCGACGGCCACTAATGTCCCCCACCACGTGGGTGGTTTCAGTATGGCTGATGCTAGTCCTGCGCTTGTGCATTACCACCAGGGGCAAGTTGAGCAGCTCTGCATAATGGCCTGCCATCGTCGTGCGCCCAACATCTGGGCTGACAATCGCCGCGTCATTAAACTCCGGCTTGCGGAAATAGTTTGCTAACATAGGCAGCGCGCTCAGAGGATCTACGGGGATATTAAAAAATCCTTGAATAGCACGGTTGTGGATGTCTACAAAGATTACCCGGCTGGCTCCCATGCTCTCAATCAACGAGGCAACGACGCGCGCGCTGATAGCTTCTCTCCCGCGCGCCATGCGATCCTGGCGGGCATAAGGGAAGTATGGAATGACCACGCTAATGTCATGGGCGCTGGCGCGACGAAATGCGTCGAGATAGAGAAGCAGCTCCATGATGTGATCGTTTACTGGTGCTGGGCAGGTTTGGATAAAGAAGATATCTTGATCCCTCACTACCTCATCGATCATGATATGGGTTTCACTATCGGGGAGGCGAATCGTGGTTGACCTGCCGAGCGGGACGCCGAGTTGCGTGGCGATCTCGCTGGCCAGCTCGGGATGTGACGATCCGCTAAAGATGCGTAGTGGGTGTCCTGACATAGGAAATACAACAGATTATACCCGGTTATGGGTAGGGGATATATCCCAGGATGGTTTCCGGAAATTTGTCAGTAGAGAGTAAAAAGCCAAAACCTTCGAGGCGGGCAATCGCCTCCCAGTTGCGACTGTGGTTGTCATCGATGAGCTCCAGTTGGATTGGTGGAGTATCCGATAGGATAATGCCCGTATAGCTGAACTGGAATTCGACCAGACGCTCAACAGTTTCAAAACGGCTATGCGAGGGACCTTCGCCATATTGGCGCTCAAGTGGGTCCGCATCAGGTTTCAGGGCACTTTCACCAGGAAAGAAATAGTTTATCCCCCAAAACCGGCCAAATTCATTGACTGATGTAGCATCCGTAATTCGATATTCAATATTTGGGAAAGCCAATGGATCCAGTACTTGCAATGAGAAGTCGAACTGATGGGCAAGCGGGGTAGGGTTGAGAGCAGCGCCGTTGACCTCGTAGATGCTGAAAAGCCGGTTTCCAAAAACCAGCAAGGCTTCATCGCTGTAATTAGTTAATTCAGTTTGCGGTGTGATGGAGATCAAGCGAGATGTATCCAGGATAATGTGGCTCAAATCGGGGGATATTTTTCCGGAAACCAGATATCCCATCATTCCAGCAGGTTTTGTCTCGACAGTCAAGTAAATCTGGTCTCCTTCGATGGCGATGGCTTCAAAGCCTTCAAAGCCGTTCAGCATGGCTTCAAGATTATTCGTAATGAGCGGGATAAGGTACGGGGTTAAAGGATTACCCGTTGCCCCTTGGATATAGCTGAGGATATCTTTTTTATTCAAACCGAAAATATAACCATTTCCATCATCACCAAAGCGATCTGGGTATTGGGGGAGCAGAAGTAAATCGTCTGCATACCACGCCATTCCGGAGATTTCAGCCAGAGGGTCTGCGATTGGGCCGTCAAGCGGTAGGTGTATTACCGCGATTTCTTGCGATTGGGAAGTTTCGGTCGTCGAAGGTACGGATAATTCTATGGGTGTATTGGTGGGGAGGACAGACTTGGGCACCTGTAACGCACTGGCCGGAGATACTGCCTGGCTTGCGGTTGGAGAGACGAGGGCTGGGAATCCAGGAATACCTTGTGTCGAAGCTGAGCGAGTACAAGCTGTGATAAATAAGATGAGCAGTAGCTCTACTTTGTAAATAAGCTGTTTGGTGGTCAAGAGCTTGAGGCCAGTAAATCTTGTAATATACCTTCGACTTTTAGACCGTATGCGGCTGCGAGTATTTCTAT
Organism: Anaerolineales bacterium; assembly: GCA_036526235.1. Lineage (GTDB taxonomy): Bacteria > Chloroflexota > Anaerolineae > Anaerolineales > UBA4823 > DATCYX01. The sequence continues at coordinate 4,217 of DATCYX010000315.1, forward strand.
CGGATGTATTGCCGGCAAGCCTGTAGCTTGAGTGATCTGCCAGCGGCAGGTTTCGCTATCACAGATGACGGCTGGTCCCCCAACGTCTCTGACGAAATTAAAAAGTGGTTCTCCTACCTGCATCGCCACGTCAAACTTCTCTCTCTTGTAGCCATAGGTCCCGGCGATGCCGCAGCAGGCAACCTGGCTATCCAGAATGTTTAGCTCTGGGACGAGAGCTAATATTTCCAGAGCGAGCTTACCAAGACGATGAGCGCGGTACTGGCATGGAGCGTGGTAGGCTAGCATCAGTGGAACGGGCTGGAAGTCAATGCGAAATTTTCCCTCAGCGAAGCGATCCAGCAGGAATTCGTTGATATCGTACGTGGATCGTGCGACCAGACGAGTATCTTCGTCAGCCATGTCGAGCAATTCGGGTGCTTATTCTTTCAAAGTTAAGGTGCAGCTCGTGGATGTGCCGACAATCGGAATGCCCTGCTTCGCATAGCCAATAAGGTGATTGACGTTACTGATATGATGACGTCGAGCAGCAGGAAACTCGCCATTTGAGAGTAATGGTAGACCGCAGCAATTCTGTGGAGGCACGATGACCTCGTAACCATTTGCTTCCAGCACCCCGATTGCTGCACGTCCGACGCGCGGCTCGTAATATTG
>DATCYX010000316.1:0-2803 GCA_036526235.1 Anaerolineales bacterium
TCCTCGAAGCGTTCCAGCATAGGCAGGCTTTGCAATGACAGGCGGATATTCACTTCGGTTGCGAACTGGTAGCGCACCCCACCCGCGCAACGACCAGTAGCACCTTGGCCGAAGAAATCTTCTTTTTCGAGCAGGACGATATTGTCCTGTCCATGCAGAGCCAGGTGATAAGCGATGCTGGCGCCCATCACTCCACCTCCGATGATGACGATGTCGGCTACTTTTTGGACTGTCATAATTACCCTTTTACCATTCCACTTGCTGCCCCAACCCATTTTTCTGAGCATTTTCAAGCGCCAGGCGGGCAGCCACCGCGTCTTGGACTGCCACCCCGACAGATTTGAAGAACGTCACTTGATCTGGGTTGGTTCGACCAGGTTTGCGGCCTTGCACGATCTCGCCGAGTTCGCCGTGGATATGTTTGGCGGTGATGTAACCCAGAAGTATTGCTTTTAACAGGTCTCCTGCTTCGACCATGGACGCTGAGCGTGAATCTACAACCACCAGAGCGCGCCGAACTGTCTCTGCGGGAATCTCTTGCATCTCAGGTGTGTATGACCCGACCCCGTTGATATGCACGCCGGCTTTCAGGTCTGCGTCATCGAAGATCGGTCTCTTTGATGTTGTCGCGGTACAGACCACATCGGCATCTTCTAGCGCTTGGGACGGGCTTTCCGCCGGGCGCAGATCGGCTGGGATTCCTTCCTGCCCTGTCATCTCTGCAATAAATTCATCCCTGCGCTCAGGGTTTCTATCGTATATCCAGGCTGTCTGGATCGATCTCGCCGAGCAGACCGCCTCCAATTGGGTTCGCCCCTGCACGCCCGAGCCAAAAATAGCAACCACGCGCGCATCCGGTTTCGCCAGCAAATCGGTAGCGGCACCGGATGCAGCCCCGGTTCGTATGGCGGTGAGCGTGCCCCCTTCCAGCAAGGCGATAGTTCGCCCGGTGTTAGCTTCAAGCACCAGAACGGCAGCGTGGATGAGTGGCAAACCATGCAAAGCGTTGTTTGGGAAGAGAGATACAATCTTGACAACCAAGGATTCGCCCTTCTCATCCAAAACATAGGCAGGCATAAACAGGCTCACTGCATTGCGGGATTTTATGGGCAGTTGTGTCCGCAGCGGTACCTCAGCGCGCCCATCCGAGAGAGCCGCGAAAGCGGTTTTCATTGCTTCGATGGCTTGTGCCATTGGAAGTGCTTTTCGAACATCATCAGCGTTCAGGATAAGCATGTCAACATCCTCTTCCAAGCCCTTTGCTTTGGTCAGTCATCATCCAACGATACTGTAAGCATATTGCCCACGAACCAAATTTCCCTTTTCAAAGCGCTCAAATGAGAATAATTCGATATCGTCGTCCTGTTTTTTGCCATCCATAATCAGCTTCGCCATCATTTTCCCTGCAGCAGGTGCCAGTTTGAAGCCATGCCCGCTGCTGCCGGCACAGACATATAATCCCTCAACCCCTGGTAAGCCGTCGAGTATCGGGTGCCAATCAGGCGTGACATCGTATAAGGCTGCATAACTGCGCAAAACGTGGCTCTGTTCTAGGGCAGGGAAACGCTTGACGGCGCGTTCTGCGAAATCGGCCAAGACTTCCAGCTCGACCGTTTCACGAAAATTATCCGGGTCAGCTACTGTGTCATTGGCTTCATCGGGTGAAATCGAGCCAACCAAGGTCAGGTTGCCCGTCTCAGGTCGCAAGTAGATCTGGTTCGCAAAGTCGCCCCATACGCAATGCCGGTCAAATTGTGCGGGTCGGCGATAGAAGCCGATCTTGATACGTGCGGCAATTGATGGGAATTCAACACCCAGGTGCGAGAGCAGCCGGGGTGTCCAAGGACCAGCCACCACCACCACGTGAGGAGCGGGGTAAAATCCCTGGCTAGTCTCAACACCAACCACTCGACCACTTTCAACCTGTATGCGGGTTGCCTCTACCCCAATTTCCATGCGTGTGCCCAAGCGCTGAGCTGCCTGAGCAAAGGCGTTGGCTGCCGTGGCTGCATCGCAATAGCCGCCCTCGGGCTCGTAAGCCGCTCCTCCAATTCCCGCCACATCAGCGTGAGGGTCAATCTCTTTGATCTCTTGTGGGGAGACAAAACTTGTTTGTATGCCCACCGATTGTTGCAGGCGAATATTGGCTTTCAGGCCTTCCACATCGGGTGGCTGTACCGCCATGATAAATCCACATTGGGTAAACCCACAATTCCCACCAATTACTTCGTTGAAATTCTTCCAGACTCGCAGGGATTCGAGCGCCATGCGCGCAGTCACCGGGTTGGAGTAGTGCTGGCGGATGATGGCGCTGGAATAGCCCGTAGGCCCGCTGGCGATGAAGCGTTTCTCAATCAGGGTAACGCGAGCACCTTGCTGGGCCAGGTAGAAGGCGGTGCTGACGCCGTTGATGCCTCCGCCGATAACAATGACGTCGCTGTTTTCTTTCATGCTGCCTCCGGGATAAGAAAAGCGCAGTGGCAGGATTTTACCACCACTGCGCTCGAGATTTGCGTACCTCGAATGTATCTTCGAGATAGATCATGTGGAGCCACAAGGGATGAGTTTGTCGTTGCGCGGATGTCCTTGTATTACTCAATTCCTAGATAGGCCTTTTGCACCATCTCGTTTTGTTGGAGGTTGGCAGCGGTGTCGGCAACAACAACGCTTCCGGTTTGCAGCACATAGCCACGGTCAGCCACCGAAAGCGCCATGGTCGCATTTTGCTCGACCAGTAGGATGGTAGTGCCTTCATTGTTGATCTGCTCAATTGTATCGAAGATGCTCTCGACCAGGACTGGCG
>DATCYX010000317.1:0-2723 GCA_036526235.1 Anaerolineales bacterium
CCAGTTCCTGCAATGCCTTACGCACTTCGGCAAATCGCAAGGCCTTCTGCAATCTTTGCGTCATCCATTCCCGGTAGCGCAGGTCATCAATATGGTTTAGCCCAACAAATTTTCCCAGGCGTTCCAATTCTTCCTGGCTAAGTTGTTCACCACGCATCAAGCGCTCGAGCATCTGGCGAATTTTCTCACTGAACTGGCGCAGAGCTTGAGCAATCTTCTCCGCCTCTTCGGGCGTTAAATCATCCGAGAGGTTCATCAACGGAGGCGCATCAGCACTACCGAAGAAAAGCGGAAATAGTTCCTCGTAGATTGGGATGTTCTTGGCGTCTTTTACCAGGGTAGCCCGCAGGGTCAATCGAAACGTATCGCGATTGCGCACACCAAGTAAATCAACCGCGGTGAATGCATCTGCACTCTCAGCCAGGCTTACGCGTACACCTGCTGACCGCAAGGCTGTAATAAATTTGACAATACGCTCTTCCATACCAGCACCTATAAAATTTTTGGGGGGCTCCCGGTCGAGCAAGAGGAGTTCTTGTAGATCCCGTGAGACCCTTCACCCTCAATTACGCCATCGCGCCATACGTGGATCATCTGGATCCCCCGGTCTTCCAGTGGAAGGAGGTGTCTCCATCCAGCGGCGGACACGCTGTAAATCACTCTCATGTTTTAAGAGAACGCTCAACGTGGTTTCCAATGTTTTCTGATCCAAGCTCTTGGCGTTCAAGGAAACCAGGGCCTTAGCCCAATCAATGGTCTCGCTGATACTAGGGGATTTGCGCAAATCCATTGAGCGCAGGTTTTGAACCATCTCAACCACCTGACGAGCCAGCTTATTAGATAACTCCGACACCTTTAACCGTACTACAGCCAGCTCCTGCTCTATGGTGGGATAATTGATAAATAGGTACAGGCACCGACGCTTCAGCGCTTCACTGAGCTCACGAGTGTTGTTGCTCGTCAGCACAACCAATGGGCGGTGAACAGCTACCAGGGTACCCAGCTCCGGAACGCTGACTTGAAAATCGCTCAGCACCTCAAGCAAAAAGGCCTCGAACTCCGCGTCAGCACGATCGATCTCGTCAATCAATAAGACGGTTGGTTTTTCGCTGAGTATAGCTTTGAGCAAGGGGCGCTGCAATAGAAAGCGCATCGAAAAGAAGACATCCTCTTCTCCCGCCAGGCGGTCGGCGGCTTCGGTCAGGTTGCTGGCGCCTGCAAGCGTATCTTGCAGCTTATCACGTAAAAGCTGGGTATAGAGCAACTGCTTGGCATACTCCCATTCATAGAGCGCCTTGGTCTCGTCCAGGCCTTCATAGCACTGCAAACGAATCAGCTCGCGCCCCGTGGCGCCAGCGATGGCTTTCGCCAATTCAGTTTTACCAACACCCGCGGGTCCTTCTGTCAGAAGTGGCTTCCCCAACTCCTGGCTGAGGTACATGATCGTAGCAATTTCATCGCTAGCAATATATTGCTGCCCACCCAAAGCTTTCTTTAGCTCTTCCGCAGAGCTAAAAGAACGAACATTTTTCATCTATCCACCTGTTAAGACCAAAGGGCTATGAGCTAGAAACGCTTTCCCCCTGATCGGTTGTTTCTTCCTCAGGAGTCCAGTCGGGAGCCGCGCGCAATAGTTCTTGATGAGAAACACGGTTCGCCCGCCGGCAATGCGGGCAATGGGCGTTATAGTGGCTCATTTCGCTTGTCTTCATCTCTTGTAATGCCTGATAGACAGCTTCCTTGCCCAAGGCAAATGGTTTGTGGCAATGGTAACATCGAATCTGCATGACATGATCTCCTATCCTAACTCTCAGTCACAATCTATAGTATACAGTATCTATCCGGTTCTACATAGACTAAAATAAAAGCCAGCAGGGCAATTGCATATGCCCTGAGTGGCATGCGCAATCTCGCAAATAGAGTGTTTGGGGTGTTTTGGCGGAGTTATACCCCCACCAAAACACCCCATTTTCTCTCTTCAGTGGTGGGAAATCGCCCTCATGCGATTGCCCTATAAAAGCCAGGTATAATTGCCCTTATGTCAAAATTCTACACGCGGACTGGAGATGATGGTACGACGGGCTTGCTCGGCGAAGGACGTGTCCCCAAACATCACGTACGCATTGAGGCGATAGGTAGTATTGACGAGGCTTCAGCAGCCATTGGGGCAGCGCGCGCCATATGCAAGGGCGAGGGGGTAAACGCTCTATTGCAGAGCGTGCAGCGCGATCTGTATGATTTGATGGCAGAGATTGCTGCAACCAAAGAAAACTTGCCTCGCTTCCAAAGCATCAACATGGAACGCGTGGCTTGGTTAGAGGGAGAAATCGACCGCATAAGCGCTGCAGTTAAATTACCCAAAGGGTTTATCCTGCCCGGTGATTCTCCAGCCAGCGGGCTGCTGGCGTTGGCTCGTACGATTGTCCGCCGCGCCGAGCGGCGTGTCTCCCATTTGCTGCATGAAGGCCAGGTGGAAAATGTTCACTTGCAGCAATACCTGAACCGTTTATCTTCTCTGTGCTTTGCCCTGGAATTGGTGGAAAACCAGGCAGCCGGTATCGATACACTCAACCTCGCAAATCCAGAATGATTGGGACAATAATAAATATCTTCACCGTCCTCCTCGGAGGCAGCCTTGGTGTCCTGGTGGGCGCCAGATTGCCAGAGAAAATACGATCCACCGTGGTGGCTGGCTTGGGACTTTTTACCGCAGCAATCGGGGT
>DATCYX010000318.1:0-3514 GCA_036526235.1 Anaerolineales bacterium
TGGCGATAGCATGCGTCGAATGCGAGGGCAGGCCCGGATACCTCACACGAGTGACCAGCCGATGCTTCTCAAGTCGCTCCGCCAGTATCATTGCTGTTTGCTGTGCCCGTTGCAGACGAAGGGCGAGCGTCCTGGCGCCGCGGACGGCAAGGTATGCCTCGAGCGTTCCGGGTGTTGCACCGCTTAGCTCACGGGATTTCCTGAGTGCCTGCCACATTGCTTTGTCCCTTGTCGTGGCGACCCCTGCCAGTAGATCAGAGTGACCACCAATGAACTTTGTTGCTGACTGGAGGGAAACCGTGGCTCCAAAGTCAAGCGGTTGCTGATTCATTGGGGTGGCAAATGTATTGTCCACCGCTATAACAGCCCCTGGCTTGCGTGGTGCTGCGCAGATGGCTTCAAGATCTGCTACGGTAAGCAGTGGGTTCGAGGGTGACTCGAGCCAAATAAGGTCTGCGATGCCACAGGCGCGAATCCAGCCGTCCGTATCATCGACTGCCACGTGCTGCACTGACCAGCGCTGCCTTTCAACGCCTGCTGCTGCTAGACTTGAAACGCCCAGGTAGCAGTCATCTGGTAATACAATAACAGCACCAGCTGCAAGCTGATCGAACACCGAGGCGATGGCGGCCATGCCGGAGGCAAAAGCCACCGCCTTGCCAGACTCAAGTCCGCCAACGATCTCTTCAAGCGCTTCCCAGGTCGGCGTACCATCAGAGCGAGAATATTCGCGCCCCTTGCCGATGATGAAATTCGATGCGGGAACCAGCGGAACGTTTAGCGGAGCGCCGGGTTCCGAATTGCGACCTGCTGAGATAAGCCAAGATTCAAGCTTGATCTCTGGTATTGGTTTATCCATTGTATCGAATACCTCCACACAAGAAGATTTCTGCTGCTTATCTGCCGGGCCTGATGGGAGTTATGCCGCAGATTGAGTGGTGCAGCCACTAGTGATTCTGCGAACCATATATATGATTATATGCGGCATTAGGTTAAAACTTGATCTGTCTTTCTGGTATTTCGCGATCAGGCGTTGCTGCTCAGATCGATCCAATGGTCGCCTGCTTCTTTACTCTGGAAGGGAGGCGTGGTCTATCTCAGGTTCTCTTCGCGAAAATGGATGTGGCCTCCACCTTAAATGCAAGGGGTAACCTAGCCAGCATGTCTCTAGGGTCGTTGCTATGGCATGGGAAAGCACAAGTGGAGCGGAGCCTGGCCAATCACAGTACTGCTTGGAATTGATCGTGTTCCAGATGCATCAGGGCAATTGCATATGCCCCCACCAAAACACCCCATTTTCTCTCCTCAGTGGTGGGAAATCGCCCAAATGCGATTGCCCTATAGAAGCATACAGGCGCGGATTACATCATAGGAATACTTTATAATTCAAGGTTACAGGCAGGCTAAGATCAGCAAAGGGATATGTCATGGAAGAGAAAAGAGGTCATCCGACCACGATTGATGAATACATTTGAATTAATCGGCAAAATGGTAAAGGCGAGGGTTGCAGAAAACCAGAAATAATAGCCTATCTTCATCTGGTTTGTGCGTGCTTTCAGGATAAGTTGTGAGATTTCTTCGCATTTCAGTGCCAAGTTTCAAGTCGAAGACCAACCTGTTGCTGCTGGTCGGGGTTATGATTCAAGGGGCGCTGATCCTGGGTATATCGTGGAGGGAGTTGAACGGCGTGCGCAAAACGCTGGGTATGCCTGCCCTGTGGCGAGGCGCAAATTTCAGCCAGGGGGGAAAGTTTGCTGATTACACGCTGTTTCTGAACGAGAATATCCCTGCCACAGGTCGGGTTGTGCTACCGCCTGCCGGTTACGGGCCGAGAGCGCTGGGGGCCACGCCTTATATGCAATTCTTCCTGGCTCCGCGACAGGTGATCAACTGCACTGATCTGGCGTGCGCCCAGAACCTTTCGCCCGAAAATACCTACCTGCTGGTCGTGGAGGGTTTTCCTGGAGACGAGGCCGCTAAGAGATTCGGGGAGCAGCGCATGTTCAATGACAAGTGGGGGGTGTTGTCACCGAGTAGCGCGCCGCCCGGGCAGTCAGCACATCTTGGCTTTAACCGGCTGGTGGATATCCTCCTGGCAGCCCTGCTGCCCTTGCTGTGGTTGGGTACGCTGGCTTTTAGTGGTTATCTGCTGGTGACGTCCCTAGCCCCCAACTTGCCGAGTGCGATGCACCTTGGGCTCGGTTACGCTTTGGGGCTAGGCTTACTGACCGCGGGGCTCGGTCTGGCTTGGCTTGCCGGGGCTTCCTTGACGGGTACCGTAACTGTGGTGGTAACTGCCCTGCTGTTGGTCATCTCGATGGTTGTTTACTTCTTACGGGGCAGGGATGCATCTTCTCAGTCTGCCAGGTTGACCCTCCGCCCAGCCGGCTTACCTGATCCCTGGGTGTTAGCTTTCCTGTTCCTATCGGGGGGCGCTGCGGTTTTATCAGTTGGGCAGGGATATTCTGTTTCAGATGAAATCGTGCTGTGGGGTGTAAAGGGGTATGGCATTGCTGCCACAGGGTCGCTGGCGAATATCCAGGATTGGGGTACAAATACAACCATCTACCCCCTGCACGTCCCCATCCTGATTGCAGCCTTCAAGTTCCTCTTCGCTGAAACGTTGCCTGCGGCTAAGCTTGCCTTCAGCGGTTATTATCTCGCCCTGTTGCTCTTTTCGTACCATTTTTTGACCTGGAAAGGAGTAACCCGCAGCCGGGCTGGACTGGCGACCTTGCTGCTGGCAACGGTCCCGCTTGCCTTCCGCCATGCCACGATTGCCTACGCCAACCTACCGCTCGCTTTTTCTCTGCTGTGTGGGGTCGCCTTGCTGAGTGGAGCGCTCCAAGAGAGGACCGCACTTCACCCGATGCGAGCTTACATCCTCGCCGGGTTGCTTTTGAGCATGGCAGCCTGGACGCGGCCGGAGGGGTTGGGGATGGCTGTCCTGTGCGCCCTGGCGCTGTTCTTGTATGACTATCTAAGGTGGCGAAAACCCCCATCGATAAAAAAGCTCGCGGTTTTCGCCGCGCCGCTGCTGGCGTATGGGCTGTTTTGGGTTACTCTGAAAGCGAGAGCCTACACGCAGCCAGCAGGTCGCTCTGGACTGCTGGGTAATGCCTTGCAGGCGGTGTCGTCGGGTCAATGGCACCTGGGCGAAGCGCTGTACATTTTGCGCTCCCTGGCGTTTAGTCTGATTGATCCGCTTACCTGGGGTGTATTCGGCCTTGTTCTGTTGCTTTTTGCCCTACTCAACCTGCGTAAAGGCTACCGACGGCATGCACAGGCGGCGCACCTTGCTCTTACTGGTGTGATCTGCCTGGGAGCCGTGCTGGGCATGTACTACCTCACCTCTTTTGATACCAATCACGATATCAGCTGGTGGGTGAGCACTGGTCTCGAGCGCATGCTGCTGCCTGCTGTAAGCCTGCTGTGGCTAGGGTTGTTCCTGGGGGGACAGCCGCTTGATCACGGTGAAGATCGCCCCGTCCTTGCCGACCTGAAACACAATCGG
>DATCYX010000319.1:0-3307 GCA_036526235.1 Anaerolineales bacterium
CTACGAAATGGTAAAGCGCATCATAGACATCATCGGAGGCCTTGTGGGAGTTCTATTGCTGATTTTAATCATGCCTTTTGTGGCAGTTGCAATCTGGCTTGACGATGGTCTGCCAATCTTCTACACCCAGTCTCGTACAGGCAAGGGATCCCTGCTATTTGATATGATTAAGTTGCGTACAATGCGACGGGATGCAGAGGCTGCAGGTGTGCCGCAATGGGCTAGAGAAGACGATGCTCGAGCCACGCGAGTAGGGCGTTTATTGCGTAAATCCCATCTGGATGAATTACCTCAATTTATTAATGTGCTACGAGGTGAGATGAGCCTGGTCGGTCCCCGCTCGGAGCGACCCGAGCTGATGGGTGTTTTTCAGCAATCGGTGCCCTTCTACCGGGCCCGACTGTTGGTGAAACCTGGCATCACAGGATGGGCGCAAGTCAATTTTGGCTATGCCTCTGATATCGAGGAGACCACAATCAAGTTAGAATACGATTTGTATTACATTAAACATCGCGGGCTGCTGCTGGATTTGATTATTATGTTGCGGACGCCAGCAACGGTATTTGGATTTAGAGGGCGATAAGATGGCAGGTCAGACACAATCTCCAAACGGCTCGCGTCGTTGGTTCGCTAAAATCTGGTCGCCATGGGTTCGGGCGAGGATTGGATCAAGGTGGCTGCTATTAATTGGCGACCTATTGCTAATTGGTGTGGCAGTCATGGGCAGCTTTGGACTTCGTCTCGAGTTTGGCTCTCGCTTTATCTTCTTTTACCCCCAAGCCCTACGGATGATGCTGCTGGCGATGCTCATTAAGCCACTGGTGTATTACATTTTCGGCATGTACCGCATGATGTGGATGTACGCCAGTGTAAAGGAAATTCGCCTCGCCATACTCTCTGTTTCAACTGGCTCGGTTTTACTTTCGATTGCAGTCATTGTCATGACCTCAATCCAGAGCCGTCTGCCGGGATATCTCGGATTCCCGCGCGCGGTTTTGGTAATTGATTGGCTCCTTTCTCTCATATTAGTCGGTGGTTTGCGTTTTTCTTTACGAATACTGGCAGAATTGGGTAGCGGTCCCATCGAGGTAAAAGGGCACGTTCGTCATGTATTAATCGTTGGTGCTGGCGATGCTGGTGCGCTGGTTGTGCGCGAGATGCAAAAAAATCCGCAATTGAATTTCAAGCCAGTGTGTTTTCTGGACGATGACCCTGGAAAACAAAAGCAACAAATCCATGGTGTTTCGGTGGTGGGCCGCCTGGATGAACTGGCGCGGGTAATTAGCGTCCGCCATGTGGACGAAGTGGTGATCGCAATTCCCAGTGCGCCTGGTAGTGTGATCCGGCAAGTTGCAGATGTATGCCGTTTGAAGAGTTTGCCTTTCCGTACAATGCCTGGAATATTTGAATTAATCGGTGGTACCGTCAGCGTTAGCCGCTTGAGAGAAGTGGAAATCACCGATTTGTTGCGCAGAGAACCCACAAAGATAGATGAGAAAATCATTGGATCGAGTCTGGGAGGGCGCCGTGTAATGGTCACCGGTGCTGGGGGATCCATTGGAAGGGAATTATGTATTCAAACGGCTCGCTGGGGACCCTCTGAACTTATCTTATTGGGTCATGGCGAGAACAGTATTTTTGAGACACTGATCGAGATCGAGGAAAATTTCCCATCTATCCCTATTCATCCAGTAATTGCAGATATTCGCGACCTGGATCGATTGTCGGTTGTTTTTGACGATCTGCGGCCTCAGGTTATATTTCATGCTGCGGCGCATAAACATGTCCCTCTCATGGAAGCAAACGTTGAGGAAGCTGTATCGAATAACGTGCTCGGCACACGTAATATCGTTGAGGTGAGTCAAAATTTTGGTATTGAGCGTTTGGTGATGATCTCAACTGATAAGGCCATTCGACCAACCAGTGTCATGGGAGCCACCAAACGATTAGCAGAGCTGATTGTACTAGATGCCGCTATTCGCACTCATCAGGCTTTTTCTGTGGTGCGCTTTGGAAATGTTTTGGGAAGCCGAGGGAGCGTCATACCGAAATTCAAACGCCAGATTGCCAAGGGTGGGCCGGTGACCATTACCCACCCAGATATGGAACGCTACTTTATGACAATCCCTGAAGCCGTGCATCTTGTATTACAAGCTTCATCTATGGGCGAGGGGGGAGAGGTGTTTGTGCTAAATATGGGTCAGCAGGTGCGCATCCTAGACTTGGCTGAGGATTTGGTGCGTCTTTCTGGCCTCGAGCCTTACAAGGATATTGATATCATATTTACAGGAATCCGTCCTGGAGAAAAGCTTAGTGAAGATCTATGGGATCAATGGGTTCAATTTGAGCCAACTTCACACCCTGATATCCTCCTATTAAATGATGAAGACATCATTAGTGGGCAAGAATTGCGTCTCAAGGTTAACGATTTGCTCCATCTTGCCCGTGAAGGGGATTCTACTGCTATCATAAGCATTTTAGACGAGTTTATACCTGGGGCTGCCGTTCGCAGCACACCTCCACCAGACATGACGTCCGTTGTATAGTTGACTAAAAAGTGTCTCAATAGCATGGACAGAGGTGATTTGCAGTGATACAGTCACTCAAAATTACCCCCAAAGACCATTATTGAGATGAGTATCAGTTTATGCCCGAAGTTTCAGCAAGTGAATGGGATAAATTTCTATCCTCTTATAAGGATGTCCACATCCTGCAAACCTCCAATTGGGGCGAGCTTAAAAAAGCCTTCGGCTGGCAGGTAGTACGCTTTGTGTGTACAGCTCCATCCCAATGTGGGGCACAGATTTTGTTTCGCCGATTGCCTTTTGGCATTTCGCTTGCGTATATCCCAAAAGGTCCTGTGGGGAAAGAGTGGAGCGCGTTATGGTCTGAGATTGATTCCGTTTGCCTCCAGAGAAAGGCTATATTCTTGAAGGTTGAGCCTGATCTTTGGGATGGTCAAGCGCTGGATAATGTGCAAGGAGATGCTCCTACGGGATTTCAGGTAGGTGTGCAAACTATACAACCACCACGCACCCTGGTAGTAAATCTTGATGGCGATGAAGCGCAAGTTATGGCACGCATGAAGCAGAAGACACGCTACAATATCCGCCTTTCCCATAAGAAGGGCGTGGTAGTACGTCCTTCTGCGGATTTACAGCTTTTTAGCACGCTGATGCGTATAACTGCGGAACGCGATCGCTTTGGCGCACATAGCCAGGCATATTATGAGAAAGTCTACGATCTGTTTCATCCTCGCGGAGAGTGTGAACTGCTGCTGGCAGAATATGAGGGCGAACCCTTAGGT
>DATCYX010000320.1:0-2398 GCA_036526235.1 Anaerolineales bacterium
TTATTTCTTGCCTGCTTGTTGGCATTTTTTACATTATTCTTAATGTATATGTCGGGATTATTCCCCAGCTTACCACTCTCTTCATTGCAATTGCTTGCCTGGTAGTTCTCGGAGCATTTGTAGGGGTACGCTACCGGTCGCGCTTGATCATGGGCATTGCCACACGCTGGATTAATTCTCGTCAAAGCAGTATCGGGGTATATGAAAGGGCCCTTATCATAGGAGCTGGGAACGCGGGCAAATTTACGACCTGGACGTTGAAGCACCCGGATTTCCGGCATTTCTATAAGGTGATCGGTTATGTGGACGACGCTCCCGGGAAACAGGGTATGCGATTTGATGGGATCAAGGTATTAGGGACAACTGCAGATATCCCAAATCTGGTTACGAAGCACAACATAGGGTTGCTTTTCTATTCGATTCGAGATGCAAATGAAACGGGTAAGGCTCGCATTCTTTCGATCTGCAGGCAGGTGGAATTGCCGATTGTATCTGTTCCAGATGTGATCGATAACATGCTCCATTTGTTCGCTCAAAGCATGAAGTCTATTGATTAAAACTTTCAGCCGGATATCAGGTTTCATATATATGTCATTTGATTGGAAAAATATAACTTTTCTCGCAACCGACGCAGGCAGTCTTTTCGGCAGCCACTTCGTCGAGACGTTGGTTAACCGTGGAGAAAGCGCTCCAGGCGCTGAACGCGAGGTGACCTTGCCCTTGTACGCCCTGATGGCAGAAGTCGATGTGCGAGCGGTGGTGAGCGCCGCGCGCGAGGCGCTGGGCGAGAGTGGCTTAAACCAATTGGATTTCATGTAGATGACGGACACCCTTCTCAACCAATTTGATGATAGTGACTGGTCGCTGATCATTGAGCCGCGGCGCAAGCTGCTGAACCTGCACCTGAGGGAACTGTGGCGCTACCGCGACTTGGTGCTGCTGTTTGTGCGCCGTGACTTTGTGTCTGTCTACAAACAGACCATCCTTGGCCCGCTGTGGTACCTGATCCAGCCGTTGCTCACTACCCTCACCTTCACCGTGATCTTCGGCAATATCGCCGGGCTCCCCACGGACGGCCTGCCGCAGTTCCTGTTCTATATGTCTGGCACGGTCATCTGGGCTTACTTCGCCGATTGCCTCAACAAAACCGCCAATACTTTTGCCGGCAATGCCAGCCTGTTTGGCAAGGTTTACTTCCCACGGTTGGCAGTGCCGGTTTCTATCCTGATCTCCAACCTGATCACCTTCTTCTTCCAGTTTGCTCTGTTCCTGCTGTTCGTGATCTTTTTTGCAGTGCGCGGCGCGCCTATCCAGCTACACTGGGGCTGGGTGGCGCTCTCCCCCCTGCTGGTGCTGATGATGGCCGGGCTGGGCTTGGGCTTCGGCATCATTATTTCATCGCTTACCACCAAGTACCGTGACCTGCGTTTCCTGGTCTCTTTTGGTGTGCAGCTGTTCATGTATGCCACACCGGTCATTTACCCGGCCTCATCTATCCCGGCTCGTTTCAAATGGATCGTTCAGGCCAATCCGATGACCCCTGTCGTGGAGTCATTCCGTTACGCTTTCTTGGGCAACGGTACGGTGAGCTACTTCCAGCTGCTGTACAGCTTCGCCTTCATGCTGGTGGTGGTCTTTTTGGGCAGCTTGGTCTTCAACCGGGTGGAACAGACGTTCATGGATACGGTGTGAAGACTTTGGCCATTAGAAGAAATTCGAAGTGTTCAAAGAACTATCTCAAAAGACTTCCCAGCGGTTTGAGGTCAGGTGGCAAAATCGTTATCCAATCATGTCGGATGATACGAGGGGACATACTATGAACCCCTTCTGGAAAGATAAAACCGTGCTGGTCACCGGCGCCGGCGGCTTCATCGGCAGTCACCTGGTCGAGGCCCTGCTGGCCCGGGATGCGAAGGTGCGTGCCTATGTGCGCTATACCTCGCGCAGGGATCCCGGCCTGCTGCGCGACCTGAGCCCTGCCGACTTTGCCAGATTGGAGGTGGTTTCGGGCGACCTGCGGGACGAGCGCGCTGTCCGCGAATCCGCCCGCGGCGTTCAGATTGTCTTTCATCTGGGGGCGCTGATCTCCATCCCCTACTCCTACCAGCACCCGGTGGAGGTGGCGGAGACCAATTTCATGGGCAGCCTGAACATCCTGACGGCCTGCCTGGACGCAGGCGTGGAGCGGCTGGTGCACACCTCCACCAGCGAAGTGTATGGCACAGCGCGCCGCGCGCCCATCGATGAGGGCCACCCGCTGCAGGGTCAATCGCCGTATTCAGCCAGCAAGATCGGCGCCGATAAGCTGGCCGAGAGCTTTTTCTGCGCTTACGGCCTGCCGGTGGTGACCGTGCGGCCATTCAATACCTACGGTCCGCGCCAGTCGGCGCGCGCCGTC
>DATCYX010000321.1:0-4383 GCA_036526235.1 Anaerolineales bacterium
AGACGCACTTTTCGCAGGCAGCCCGTGGTCAACCGCTTGTGCCAGTCCTGCGGCCTGGTCTATCAGTCGCCACGCATGGATGACGCCGAGCTGGCGATCTTCTATGAGGCGGAGTACCGCCAGCTTTACCAGGGAGGCGAGGAGCCGGACGCCAAGGATTTATCCGTACAGAGCAGGCGAGCCGCGGCCTTGCTAGCCTTCAGTAAAGATAGACTATCACCTGTGAAACGCCACCTGGATATCGGCTGTTCAGCAGGCTTGCTTTTGCAGCATTTCCAGGGAGCTTATAACTGCCAGTCGCTTGGGGTCGAGCCAGGCACAGCCTACCGACAGTACGCCCGGAATCAAGGCCTGACGGTTTACGCTTCGCTGGACGAGGTTAAGGCGCAAGAGATGGAGCGCTTTGATCTGGTCAGTATGGCGCATGTTCTGGAGCACCTGCCTGACCCGGTCGGCTACCTGGAAGGCCTGCGCAAGGATTTATTGGAGCCAGAGGGCTGGTTGCTGGTAGAAGTCCCCAACCTGTACGCTCACGATAGCTTCGAGGTAGCCCACACGGTCTCTTACAGCGCCCATACGCTCAGACAGACGCTGGGGAAGGCCGGTTTTGAGGTCACCGTCCTAGAGGCGCACGGCAGGCCGCGCTCGCACCTATTGCCGATATACCTGACGGCGTTGGCACATCCATTCGAGAAGCACACCTCATTCCAGGTGCATCCTGAGAGCAATGTGCGTTTGAAGCGTAGGTGGGGCATGTCACGCCGCCGGGTGCTGACACGTTTATTCCCCCGCCAGGCGTGGCTGCCTATTTAGTCCGGCAGGTCGTCCAGCACTCGCTGCATGCTTTTCTTGTACTGACTGAAGGCAACCCGCCCCCGGTCGGTCAAATGGATAAGTGTGTGCGGCTTCTTGCCCTTGAAAGTCTTCTCGATCGTAACGTAGCCAGTCTCTTCCAGCTTGGATAGATGGGTAGACAGGTTTCCCCAGGTCAGCCCAGTAAGGCGCATCAAGAAGATGAAGTCGGCACTCTCTACAACGTAGAGGTAGGTCAACACCATCAATCTGGCCGGGGCATGGATGACCTGATCGATATCAGCCAGTGGGTGTAGTTGTTCCTGCTCCGTTGGCTGGTCAGTCATCCTTCTTGTTCCTCAGAGATCACACCATTTGTGGGGACGGGATAAGCCCGCAGGAATCGGAAGAACATGCCCAACCCGATGAGGATACAGGTCACTGAGATGAAACCGAAAGTTACTTGGAAGCCGTGATGGGGAACATTCATGTTGACATATAGCCACTCACCTGCAAGGGGTGCAAGAGCGATCAGAATGCCATAGGCGTACAGGCGCGGGAAATCCAGGAAGTAGGCCGCAATGCTGAATCCCATCAAGGTCATCAAGCCAAATACAGCCGAGTACACCATACCTGGCATGCTGGCCCGGCTCAAGGACGCCAGGAGCCCCAGTATCAGCGAAACCGTCAAGGTAATGAGCAGTACAACATTGAATTTGAGAATCCTGGTTTTACGCACGAGACCAAATTTCACTACGCCGATCCGGGGTGTGACAACATATTTACGGAGCAGCCAGATAACACCAAATACCAAACCCCAGAACGGCAGGAACACAGCCGAGCTCCAAAAATCGCCCAGGCTGGGGCTGAGGAATAGGGCAATGGGGAATTGCAATAAAGTGCACCCGATCAGCACATCCCACAAGCCATCCTGGAAGGTGGTTCTGAATACTTTGCGATCTGCTTCCTTCAGGCTAATTTTTTCTGACATCTGACCCTCCCAAGAACTAGCATTACAAAGTGCTTTGATAAACAAAGCACTTTGAATATATCATTAGATCCGTAGTTTGTCAAGGGCAGCAGATGCCTCGCTTCCCTACCGACACTCTAATCCCTTCAGTACACTTGTCAACCATCCCCTTTCTCACCATCTTCACCGCCCCGAAATCCTTCACCGATCCACACATCGCCGTCATCCAGCGTAACGCTATCCAATCCTGGTGTCATCTTGACCCACAGGTGGATGTGCTCCTGGTGGGTGACGAGCCCGGTATGGCTGAGGTGGCGGCGGAATACGGTTTGCGCCAGCTCCCGGACGTAGCCCGCAATGAGGCTGGCACCCCCCTGGTGAGCTCGATCTTTTCCCTGGCGCGTCATGCCAGCCCGGCTCCGCTGCTGGCCTATCTAAATGCTGATATTCTGCTCCTACCCGACTTTGTCGCGGCTGCCCGCCAGGTCTCCCGCCTGGCAGAGCGCTTCCTGGTCATTGGGCAGCGCTGGGACCTGGATGTGCGCGAGCTGCTGGATTTCTCCGCAGGCTGGGAGGCGCGTCTGCGTCAGGAAGTCACCTCGCGCGGCCGGGAGCACATGCCCGCTGGCAGCGATTACTTCGTTTTCCCCCGCGACATGTTCATGGAGATCCCCGATTTTGCCATTGGGCGCGCCGGATGGGACAACTGGATGATCTTCCATGCCAGGCAGCAAGGCTGGCCGGTGATTGATGCCACCCCTTCAATCACTGTCATCCACCAGGATCATGATTACAGCCATCTACCCGGCGGGCGTCCGCATTACGAGCACCCCGAATCGCAGGTGAACCAATCCCTGGCGGGTGGCTCTGCCAATTTGTACATGGTGCTGGATAGCGACAGGCAACTCGTGGGCGGACGTTTGCGCCGCCCCAAGATAACCCTATTACGCATCTTGCGCCGGGCTGAGGTTTGGCTCACACCACCCGGCAGCCAGCGCCGAGGCCTGTACTGGAAGCTCGCCCGTCCCTTCCGCCGCCTTAGGCGCAAGATCACTGGTTCATTATGAGAAGGAAAATCGTATCGTGCGCGTTGGACAGAACCCCGCCAAGTCAATAGACAGTGTCCCACAACCGCAGCGGGTCACGGTAGCGTTGGTGAGCTATATCCCCTTCCTGGGCGGCTATTACGCCCAATCGCTGGAGGTGCTCAAGACTTGCCTGGGCAGCCTGTGGGAGGCAACGCGGACAGCGTTTGATTTGCTTGTCTTTGATAACGCCTCCTGCACCGAGGTGCGCGGCTATCTGCAAGATGCTCACTCCCAGGGACGCATACAATACTTGGTGCTCTCCGACAAGAACGTGGGGAAGGGCGGGGCATGGAACTTTATCTTCCAGGCCGCCCCGGGAGAGATCATTGCCTATGCCGACAGCGACATCCTATTCCGACGGGGTTGGCTAGAGCGCTCGCTGGAGATCCTGGCTGCCTTTCCGCAAGCCGGCATGGTCACGGCGCGCCCCATGCGCACACCGGAGGCTTTCTACACCAGCACCCTGGAGTGGGCACGCCAGCAGGCGGATGTGCAATTGGAGCAGGGCAATTTCTTGCCTTGGGAAACCTACCTGGAGCATGTGCTCAGCCTGGGGACGTCTGAAGAACAGGCGCGAGAATGGTTCGCCTCTCGTCAGGATATCCGCCTGACCCGTCAGGGGGTCTCCGCTCACGTCAGCGCGGCGCATTTCCAGTTCACTGCACCCAAATCCATCCTGGCCCAGTTTGTCCCCTTCGATATGGATCGCCCCATGGGACAGGTGCGCTCGTTGGACGAGCAGATGAACGCCTCTGGCTACCTGCGCCTTACAACCTGCGATCCGCTGGTCAAGCATTTGGGCAACCGCATAGAGGCGGGCAGTATCCAGGACGGGGTGCGCCCCGCACCCAAACTGGGCTTCCTCCACCTGCCGCCGGTCAAAAAGGCTTTGTTGCGTATCTACGATGAAATTTTCAGGCTCTATCACACATAGAATATCGTCGTCCGATGCGAAGGGGAGATTGTTTCGTTGTTCCAACCCTCGCAAAGACGGGTGGTTGGAGGTTATTGCAAGCCCGGAAGGGGCGAAGAAATCCCGGGCAAGGGTGATATGAGAACAGGAGCCAACCCTGCCAAGGCTGGTTTGCCGGCCTACCAATCCAAAAGACTGGGCATTGCCACCATCATGTATATCCCGTCCCAGGATGGATATTTCGAGCACTCGCTAGAGATCTTCACCCACATGATCTCCAGCTTGCGAGCTGCGACCGATCAGCCCTTCGATCTGTTGGTGTTCGATAACGGCAGCTGCGCCGAGGTAGTGGCCGCGTTGCGCAGCCTCTGCGACCAGAAGCAGATTGACTGGTTGATCCAATCAAAGCATAACCTAGGCAAGGCAGGTGCCTGGAACTGGATTTTCGCCGCTATGCCCAATGAATTGATCTGTTATGCCGATTCGGATGTGCTCTTCCGCCCGGGTTGGCTGAAGGCAAGCCTGGAAGTGCTGGACGCCTTCCCGCAAGCTGGTATGATCTCGGCTCAGCCCAATTTCTACGATGTGATGAGTGGCGAGGGGAAAGCGCACCTCAACCT
>DATCYX010000322.1:0-4649 GCA_036526235.1 Anaerolineales bacterium
TTGATAGCAGGCGGAACAGGCGTATCCTGGGGAAGAGGCGGGTCGGTCACCGGAGTGGCGATATCCCCTGGTGGAGGGTCCAGAATCGTAATTTCCGTGGGGGTAGGCTCTAACAGGAAGGAGATATCGGGTGGGGGCGTGTCGGTGCCTTTGGGAGGCACCCAGTAACTGCCTGTGGAACAGGCAAGCATAGAAAAAACCAGCACCAGAGTCGCGACCAGGGAAGGCAAGCCCAGACGATGCCTACCGCCGGATAGCGTTTTCGGCCGAGCGTCCTTCATAGGCCTCCACTTCGTAACCATCTTTTTGCAAATATCCATCGTATTCCAATCCCGCGCCGCGCGACACCCAGCCATCCAGGACGAAGGGCAGGTTTTGGTCAGCGGGGATCCACTCTCCATTATAACGCCGGGCAAGGTGCACATGCGTGCCAGACGAGATGCCACCTTCGCAGGAGGGATGACCTATACGCTCGCCTGCTTTGAGGAATGTTCCCGGACTTACACGTTCCCGGCTTTCGACGTGCATGTACAGCACCACCCAGCCAGTTTGTTCATAGCCATCACCGTCCAAGTCCTGGATGACAGCCCCATTTTCAGCACGCAAGATCAATCCATCGGCGACAGCCGTCACCCAGTCATTGCTTACGATGCACCCCAGCAGGTCGGAAGGCGGAGCAAAATCCAGGGCAGCCCAGGCTGATCCATCACCCCAGCCACCATGTGGTCCTCCGGTGAAAGCCCAAGCTACCTCTGGCTCAAAGGGCAGCTGCATGGGCGGTTGTCTCAATCCAGGCGACAACAATGGCTCAATGGCGTAATCAAAGGGGTAGCCAAAAAAGGTGTTATAGACAGAGAACACGCCATTCTCACCCACGGCCTGCTCCCAGTCGGCGCGACCGTACAAAGCGGCGAACATATGCTGCACGCCAGCGGTGCCAGCATTGATGGTGGATGCGACAGGCACCACACTGCCATCGCCCAACAACCAGGTGGCAGCGGCATTCGCCCGCCAAAGGTAATAGCCGCGATTAAGATTGTTGGCTGCCCAAGAAAGCTGGCGGTAGAGGCCCTTTCGCCACTCCTCGCGGATCCCCATGGCGAAATCGATCTTACCCTGGCTCAGGTCGGTCTTAGTCAGCCAGCCGCTTTGATATTGCAGCGCAGCCAGCAGGATGCGGGGATTCACCGAGTATTCCATAGCGACGCGTTGGACAATCTGGTCTCCGGTAAGCTGCTTCCCCTCGACTTCCTCGCGGTAACCCGCCAGATACCCCCCCTGGCTCTTGATGAAAGCCTCAATGTTGAACAAAGCACTGGCTGGCCCGTAGACCAGCTCTGAATCAGGGATAATCTTAAAATCCGGGCCGAGACCCTGGGGTGTCGGCACGGGGACAATAATCATCTGACCGACATCCAGGAGATTGGGGTTTATCAGCTCGTTCGCCTTCACCAAATCCTCCAAGCTGACCCCGAAACGCTGGGCAATGATACCCAACGTGTCGCCGGGCTGGACAAAGTATTGGTCTGGCTCGGTGCGCATGGCTGGCAGGCTGTGAGGCTCGTCGGGGGTTGGGGTGAGAATGGGCGCGCCGGGGAGGCGTGTGGGGGGCATAAAGGGGGTGCGCGTCGCCTGCCCGGATTCCTGGAGTTGAGGGGCGTTCTTCCCGGGCATCCATAAGGCAGGAGGTTCATCAGACTGTGCCGTGCGAGCACAGGCCAGCAGCGCACCCAGCAGGACGACAAAGACCAGGGGCAAAGCCCCGAGGCGAAAGCGAGCAGGACGAGGGCTCATGAAGCGTCTCTGGGAGGACATTCTAACATATCAGAGCTACCGGGTTGCAAGTTCGAAGTGTAGCACACGCTGTGCATTATACCCATTTTGTGCAAGAGTCCTGCCAGACATTCATTGATAGAACTGCGCTGCCGAAGGTAAAGAAGGGGATTTGGGCGCATCAAAAACTACCAAATCACCCAAGTCACTACCCAACTGCGCCACTTCTGATATTGAGTATAATTAGCAGGGCACTTTCTGGGCAAACAGCAGTTAACAAACTGCTCCCAGCTTACTATCAACTACTCTTAATTCTCTCCTCCCTATGAATTCCATCATCGAATGTATCCCTAACTTCTCTGAAGCGCGGCGACCGGAAGTAGTCGCCGCTATTCGCCAGGCTATCGCGGCTGTGTCGGATGCCTTTGTATTAGACCAGCACTCCGACCTGGACCACAATCGCACTGTAATCACCTTCGCTGGCTCCCTGGAGGCAGTGGAGGAAGCCGCGTTCCGCGCCATCGCCAAAGCTGCTGAGCTGATCGACCTGGATGAGCACACCGGCGAGCACCCGCGCATTGGTGCCACAGATGTGGTGCCCTTTGTGCCAATTAAAGGCGCAAGCATGCAGGATTGCGTGGAGATTGCCCGCAGGCTGGGCAAGCGCGTGGGCGAAGAGCTGGGCATCCCGGTCTACCTGTATGAGGAAGCTGCCACGCTCCCCGAGCGTAGAAACCTGGAAAACCTGCGCCGCGGTCAGTACGAAGGATTGAAGGAAGATATACTGACCAAATCAGAACGAACCCCCGACTTCGGCCCTGCCCGCCTGGGAAAAGCCGGCGCTACAGTGATCGGGGCGCGCTTTCCGCTGATCGCCTACAACGTCTATCTGAACACGGAAGATGTCTCCATCGCCAAGAAGATCGCCAAGGCGGTGCGTTTTTCGTCGGGCGGTTTCCGCTTCGTCAAGGCACTTGGGCTGCTGGTAGAAGGCCGCGTCCAAGTCTCGATGAACCTGACTAACTACCGCGAGACGCCCCTGGCTCGCGTGGTCGAGTTCATCCGCCGTGAGGCAGAGCGCTATGGCGTGGGCATCCACCAAAGCGAGCTGGTTGGATTAATCCCTGAAGATGCTTTGTTAGACGCGGCTACCTGGTACCTGCAGCTCGACCAATTCGAGCCAGACCAGGTATTAGAGCGACGCTTACAAGCCGCATTGGCAAGCAGTGAGCGGTTGACCTTCCAGTTCCTAGACGCGTTGGCAGGGGATACCCCCACGCCTGGGGGCGGCTCAGCGTCAGCCTACAGTGGTGCGGCGGCTGCCGCCCTGGTCGCTATGGTTGCCCGCCTGACCACCGGCAGAAAGAAGTACGCCGCTGTCGAGGCGCAGATGCAGGCCGCACTGGAGCGAGCCGAGGCACTGCGCCGGGAATTGACTGCGGCGATCGAGGAAGATGCAGCCGCCTTCGAGGCCGTGATGGCAGCCTACAAGCTGCCCAAAGATACGCCGCAAGCGGATGAGCAGCGCGCGGATGCCATCCAATCCGCCTTGCTGGGAGCCAGCCGGGTGCCACTGGAGGTTGCCCGCAAAGCGGTGGAGGTAATGAGACTGGCAGCCCTGGTAGTGGAACAAGGCAATCTGAACGCCATCAGCGATGGCGCCACCGCCGCTGCTCAGGCACGCGCCGCCCTGACCGGAGCTGGCTACAACGTGCGCATCAATGCCGCCAGCCTGCAAGACCAGGATGAAGCCAGGCAAATGCAGGAAGCATTGAATGACCTGGAAGTCCAGGCAGCCGCACATGAGCAAGCCATCCGCCAGGCGCTTATCCAGCGAGGAGGCATGCTGTTTTGAAGCTGGTTGTCCGGGTATTGACCGCCTGTCTCTTTCTGGCGCTCACCAGCCTGAGCTGCAACCTGAACGGCTCGTTTGAGCAGGAAGAACCAGCACTGGCCTCTCCTACCCCGGTGCAGGCAGAACTCGCCACAAATACGCCTGAAGCCAGCCCTACGACCGCCAAGACACAAGCGCCCGCGCAACCCACACAGACGCGCGAGCCCACCACATTGCCCCCTACCAATACCCCAACCCAAGCGGTTGTCCAGATTGGGCCGTGCGAGGACGAAGTGTGCCTGGTGCCCTTCCAGTTCCCCTTTAGCCGGCCAATTTCCCCACCCGGTCGAGATTTTGTCGACATCTCCTATCGCTTTGGCAGCAGCGACCACGGCAAGCGTGACCCCCACCACGGCGTGGAATTCCTGAACTCGCATGGCACGCCTGTATTTGCGGCTGCCGACGGCGAGGTGCTGGTGGCAGGCGACGACACCAAGGTAAAACTCGGATTGTATCCAAATATGTACGGCAACCTGGTTGTGCTGCAGCACGAAGTGCCGGGTTTCGAGCCGCCCATCTTTACCCTGTATGCGCATTTGTCGCAGGTGGATGTACAGGTTGGAGACAGGGTGGAGGCCGGGGACAAATTAGGCCAGGTAGGCGCCAGCGGGGCAGCTATTGGCAGCCATCTGCATTTCGAAGTGCGCTATGGCGATAACACGTATGATGCCTCACGCAACCCGGAGCTGTGGCTGAAACCCTTGATGGATGGTAGCGGACAGCCTATGGGGGCGCTGGCGGGGCGCATCCTGGGTGAGCAAGGACAGCCGCTGAAGGTCGCCAACATCGTGGTGGAATCACTCTCGGGGAGCACTTATTATCTCAACACGTATTCAGAAAGCAAGCTGGTAGGGCTCGACCCGTGGCAGGAGAGTTTCGCCATCGGCGATCTCCCCGCAGGCGAGTATCAGATCAGCTTTGTCCAAGGCGGCATACAGCAGCGCACCATCGAGGTGCAGCCTGATGTGTTGACGCTGGTGAC
>DATCYX010000323.1:0-5912 GCA_036526235.1 Anaerolineales bacterium
AATGGATCGATGCTGGCGGTGGCCTCATCTAATATAAATATCACGGGTTTATGCACTAGGACACGCATCAGGGAGATCAACTGGCGCTGCCCCATGGATAGCAACACGCCGCGCTCACCGACTTGGGTTTGCAGACCTTGAGGTAGCGTCTCAAGCCACTCCCCTTCGCCAATTTGCATGGCGATTTTCTCGACGTCACAGAAATCCACCCCGTCCTGCGATGCATAGCAGATATTTTCCAGCACGCTGCCTGAGAAGAGGAAGGGTACCTGGGAGACAATTCCTAGCTGACGCCTGTAGCTATTCAGGTCCAACGTGCGGATGTCTCGCCCATCGATTAATATGTTACCACTTTGGAACTCATAGAAACGAGCAATCAGCTTGGCGATAGAACTTTTTCCAGCCCCTGTGTGACCCACCAGAGCAATTGTCTCGCCAGGAGGGATAAGCAAATTGAAGTCTTCCAAAACCTGCTCTTTTTCATTATAGCGAAAGCGAACCTGTTCGAAGGAAATTTCACCCTTTAGTTGTTTGACGATCTGGTTATTGGTTTGGACTACAGCTGTCTCAGCATCGATCAGGGCAAAGACGCGCTCTGATGCTGAAAGCCCAGATTGGACTTGGGCCCAAAAGGCTGACAAGTTCAGAACGGGGAAGAAAAATCGGTCCAGGCTTTGCAAGAACAAAAACCAGGCGCCGATGGTTACTGCCCCCTGAGCGGCACTCAAGCCTCCCACAAACACCAGAATCGCTGTAGCTATGCCCCCCAGGGCGTTCAGCGACGGAAATACCAGCGACAGAACGAATCCGCGCTGGACATTCACGCGGTATGACTGTTGATTGGCTTCGTTGAACTCGGCAAATATACTGTTCTCCTGGCGAAAGTTTTTTGCGATAGCAATTCCACTGACTGTCTCTTTGATTGCGGCATTTACGTTAGCCATGGCGCGCATACCCCGTCGGGTGACAGTGCGGGCTAAGCGGCGGAAACCCAACGCTGTAACAAAAAGGACCGGTATGAAACCAAATAGATAAATGGACAGGCGGAGGTCGATATTAAACAGAACTACTCCTAGAATAAAAGCCTGGGCAAACTGGGAGATCAGATCGGTGATCAACATGACCACCTGACCGAACTCTTGTGTATCGGAGGTGATGCGCGAAACGATGCGTCCTGAAGAGAATTCGTCGTAAAAGGAGAGATCATGATCTGCAGCTGCTCGGAATGCCTCGGTACGCAAGGTGAGCACAGTATCACCGATTACGCGCCCTGTGATACGCCGGCGCAGCCAGTTGGCTAACCAGTTACCTATGCCTATAACTAAGATGGTGCCACCCAATAGTATGATATTGCGCAGGGCGAGGTCAGCGCGTAACAAATCCACCCCGCGGGCGACGATCCAGGGTTGAGCAGCCCCAGCCAGCGAGATAATCAGAAGGAGCGCGGCTACAATACCTAAACGCCCTCTATGCGGGCGGAAGTAATCCAGCATCCGCCGTACTAGCTGACGGTCAGGGTATTGTCGATCATAGCGCTCAGTGTCTAGGTTAGAAAAAAAACTCATGATCTAACTCAAAGGGCAGGTCACATAGGAAAGCATACAAAGAAGTCTCTAGCCGTTATTATCTCGATCAGATTCTCTGCTGACGAATATCCTCCGATAGGATTCGGAAGTTTGCATTAAATGCTCGTGGGTGCCAATTGCAGCGACGCGGCCCTTTCTTAGCAAGACGATCAAATTTGCCCATCGAATTTGGGATAGCCTGTGTGTGATGATCAGGGTGGTTCGTCCGCGTGCTGCGGTATAGATAGCGCGTTGGATTTTGTCCTCTGTTGCGCTATCGATTGCGCTGGTCGAATCGTCCAGAATTAAGATGCGTGGATCGGTGAGGAAGGCTCGCGCCAACGCCAGGCGCTGTCGCTGACCACCCGAGAGAGTAACGCCACGTTCGCCGATAACGGTCTGGTAGCTATCTTTGAACGATTCGATAAAATCATTTGCCTGAGCTGCATTGGCAGCCTGGATGATCGATTGCATCGAGGCTTCTTGCTTTCCAAAGGCTATGTTATCAGCGATTGAGCGTGAGAAAAGGAATATATCCTGTTCTATCATGGATATATTGCGTCTCAACGCCTCCAGGTTCCACTGCCGCACATCTATTCCGTCTACAAGTACTTGACCGCCCGCCACATCATAGGTTCGGTTAACCAGCCTGACAAGGCTAGTCTTTCCAGCGCCGGTCTGGCCTACTATTGCTACTGTTTGCCCTGCTTGAACTTTAAAAGAGACCTCGTGGAGAACTGGTTCTTCATCGCCGTAAGAAAATGTCACATTGCGAAATTCAATCTCTCCTCGCATTGAACCTGAGTAGCCGCTTACATTTTGGTCTAGGTTGTTCTCACGATTAATAAGCTCTAATATGCGGCGTGCGCTTGCTATTCCCAATGAGACCTGGGAATAGGAGAAAAGCGAGACAAAGGTTGGGAAGCCAAAGAGTTGGAGAAGTCCAAAATAGGCGACCACTGCACCCACATCTAGTTGCCCTTGCCAAAATAGCAGGATGGCATGTAATAAGCCACCAGCTTCGGCTAGACCTAACAGTAAAAGTGGTAAAAAGCGGGCTTCGATATCGATCTGGCGGATGAATGCATCCCGATACCCGCGGGCGTAGCGCGTGAAAAGACCTACCTCGCTGTTCTCCTGGACCATCCCTTTAACGGTCTCAATTCCATCCAAGGCTTCAGCCAGTCGGCTATTTAAATGCCCAAATGATTTCCGAACTTCACCAGTGACGGGATCTAATTCGCGGAGGTACTGCCACAAGGAGAGAAAGTATCCGATCATAAACAAGGCTGGTGTAATGATCAGGGAAGGGTGATAACGCGGGGCGAGGAATAGCGGCATAATAAGAAAACTAGCCGAGCCAATCACCAGGTTGATGCCTGGGCTGAACATAAGATTGATTTCGCGGACATCGTTGGTTGCCCTTGCCATGGTGTCGCCAACTGGCTGCAGGCTATGGAATGTCATGCTTTTTCCCAATAGGCCGACATAAAGCTCATCGCGGATATCGCGCTCTAAGCGTTGACCAATCAACTCAGCGCTGAAATTACGAGCCAGTTGCAACACCGCCCGTATGACTTGTGAAAGAGCGATCCAAAACGCCATACGCAATAACACAGATTGATCAAAGGGTGTATTGCGTACAGAGTTGATCGCCTCACCAATTATGACTGGTACAACGGCAGCCAGCGCTGCATTTCCAATTGCGCCGACCAGCATAGAGACAAGCAGATACCAATAGCGTATGCTATGTGAAACAATCCAACGCATCGGACCTCGACGGTTGGTGGGATGGCGTCGGGGTAGGCTAAATTCGGTTACGGAAGGTGAGTTAGCTATTGAGGATTGCAATTTAATTCATCAGCTGAGTGCCGGCGGCACGGGGTAAGTTATCTAGCTGGGTCATTCGTCAGCAAATGGCAATCTATCAGCAATGCGATAAGGGTCGAATTTTGGGAAACTCTCTGGAGAGACACGCCGCTTATGGCCATTACGCGGCGTAATCTTATAATATTTCCCGTTACGATGGAGAAGAGGGATTGCCTTTTTCAAACGGCCGTAGTGGCGGCGCATAACTGAAGAGTAGTGGCGGAAATTTTCCCTGTCATCTGGCATCCGCTCGAAAAGGGCCTCGAAGGTTGAGATAAACTCATTTACATAATCGAACCGTACTTCGGATAGGTGGCTGATCACCCAGCATTGATCGGCATAAGCCCAATAGTATGTCATACCGATAAATTCATCCTGGCGAGTAATGTAAGGAAAAAACGGGAAGCTCCTGCAAGTAATCGAGCGGAAATTTCGCTGGCATAATTTGTGCCCCTGGCACTCGATCATGACTTGTCCATCAGGGACATCAGAGAGGATGCGCCCAGGTCTTTGGGGTTGGTTTGGCTGAAAAAGATGCCAGAGACCAGTATTTACCTGAAGATATTCCCATTCGTTTTGGTACGCAGTGGGGATCGTATGACGTGTATCACAGCAAAAGGGAACGCCATGCTCGTTATACGGGGCGCATTTATTGCCGCAATCATGTCTGGTTATCGGAGAGTTGAAATTCTGGTAAAAAGAGGCAAAATCTTCAGGGTTAGGAGGGGGCATGTTGAGAGGATACCACACAAACAGGGGATAAATTCCATTGGATTGAGTAGATTATAACCTTCATATATATCCTTTTTGGTTTCAATGATCCCTGGGTTGTTTGGGCTTCATAGGATCATATATCGTTTGTTTCCCTTGTTCCACGTAATACCTCATAGTTTTAAAGTTGATCATCTAAAAGGGTATAATCCCTGATGCTATGATCCGCCAGCGGTACCGACTCATTACGGGGTTTTTTGCGCGTCTGCTGCTTAGTTTTGCTTACTGGGATCTCATTCTCCCCCGCTTGGGGATGAGAAAATGGGCAAAGAAAACACGCCCTGAGCGCTTAAGGCAAAGCGCCAGGGCGTTTCGGGGTTTAGCGATCCAATTGGGCGGGGTGATGATCAAAGTGGGACAATTTCTCTCTGCCAGGGTTGATGTTCTGCCGAAAGAGATCACCGACGAGCTAGAAGGCTTGCAAGACGAGGTACCTCCAGAGCAATTTGAGGATATTCGCCGAGTGGTGGAAGGGGAATTTGGCGTCCCTCTCTCTGAGAAATTTACAAACTTTGACGAGCAGCCATTAGCTGCCGCATCTTTAGGACAGGTGCACAGCGCAAGGCTCAATCTGAAATCCAGAGAATCCGAAGAAGAGCAAACCCCAGAGCAGATTGAACGCATTTTAGATGTGGTGGTGAAAGTTCAACGTCCAAACATCGAGAATATTATCGCCACCGACCTGGCCGCCTTGCGTACTGTAGGGAAGTGGCTTAAACGCTATCGACCTATCCGACTACGGGCGGATATTCCTGCCCTGTTAGATGAGTTTACGCGGGTCCTCTACGAGGAGATCGATTACCTGGCAGAGGGTCGTAATGCTGAGACATTTGCGGCGAACTTCAAGTCCAATGTATGGGTTAAAGTCCCAACCGTGATGTGGACGCATACCACGCGCCGCACATTGACGCTGGAAAATGTGTTGGCTATCAAGATTACAGATTATGATGCCATTACCTCCGCAGGCATTGATCGATCCGAAGTGGCTTCTCGATTGCTGGATGTCTACCTGCGCCAGATTTTCGAGGATGGTTTCTTTCACGCCGATCCACACCCAGGTAATTTGTTCGTCTCGCCAAGGGATGAAAAAGACCTTGAGTCGGAAGTACCCTGGCAGCTCACGTTTGTTGATTTTGGTATGGTTGGGCGCGTCCCACCTCAAACCCGAGAAGGGTTGCGTGAATTGATTATCGGCGTGGGCACACAGGATGCGAATCGGGTGGTTAAGGCATACCAGATGTTAGGTGTCCTTCTCCCAGGAGCGGACTTGGAATTGTTGAAGAAAATGGAGGCCAAGGCTTTCGAACAATTCTGGGGAAAAACGATGAGTGAGCTTCAGCAAATCAGCACCCACCAAGTGCGCAAATTTGCCAGTGAATTTCGCGAGTTGCTCTACTCCATGCCTTTTCAAGTGCCTCAAGATTTTATATTCCTGGCTCGTTGCGTGGGGATACTTTCGGGAATGTGTACTGGTCTTGACCCGCAATTCAACGTGTGGACACATCTGGCACCGTATGCACAAAAGTTAATAGCTGAGGAGGCCAGAGTTGGCTGGGATTTTTGGTGGGACGAGATCAAAAAGCAGGTGAAAGTGGCGTTTTCAGTTCCATTGAAGATGGATGCGATATTATCCCAATTAGAGCGGGGGGATATCGCTGTGCGCACTCCGGAGGTCATCCGCAGGATAACAGCGCTGGATTGGTCTAT
>DATCYX010000324.1:0-4644 GCA_036526235.1 Anaerolineales bacterium
AGCCCATCGACGTTTTAACCGAATGCGATGCCGAGAAACTATCATGGATGAAGCGAGTTGCCCGCCTGACGGTACGGCAGTGTGAAGCGGAGATGGTTGTGATCGAGCCGGACGAGCGGAGTGTATTTACCCGAACACTACCTGCACAAATCCCGACCATTTACTCAAGGGAAGACTGGGAGCGCTTGACTGCAGGAAGAACGATTCACGAGCTCGGCCCCATCAACAATGTCACTGCCGATTGGGGTAAGACGCTCACAATGGGACTGCTAGGGCGCAAAAAAGTCGCGTTGGCTTCACGGGAGCGGTATAGGCATAATCTGGAATCAGTCGAATTCCTGGACAGTGCAATTGAAACCATTGACGCCGTTTTGGCTCTGGCGTCGCGCTATGCCGAGGCGGCTCGTCAGATGAATCATGAGGAAGTTGCCGATTTCTTGGATCATGTCCCGGCAAATCCGGCGCGTACCTTTCATGAAGCGCTGCAATCCCTTCGTCTGATGCAAGCTGTAGCTTGGCTGACCGGTCACTACCATGTGGGCTTCGGCCGTTTCGATCAATATATGTGGCCCTACTTAAAATCTGACCTTGATAGCGGACGCATAGATAAAAATCAAGCCGCAGAACTTCTAGCAGAGTTTTTCATCTCGTTAAATAAAGATAGCGATCTTTATCCTGGTGTACAGCAAGGCGATAATGGACAGACCATTACCCTTGGTGGTGTGGATAGAGAGGGTAACGAAGCAATCAACGAGCTGACCTATCTTGTGTTGAGGGTATCGCGCGATTTGGGCTTGATTGACCCCAAGATAAACTTGCGTATATCGGCGAGCACAAATCTGGATTTGCTTTCGTTGGCGACCGAATTGACTCGCAAGGGATTGGGTTTTCCGCAGTATTCAAACGACGACGTGGTTATTCCCGCGCTGGTGAAACATGGTTATAGCCTGCAAGATGCTCGCGATTACTCTGTCGCAGCATGCTGGGAATTTATTATCCAGGGAAGAGGCATGGATGTGGTCAACATAGGTGCAGTCTCCTTCCCTGCAGCTGTAGACAAAGCCATCCGCCAGGGCTTCCTGGCTAGGGAGGATATGGATGGGATACTTCGTAGGGTAGATGCAGATATCAAACAACAGGTGAATCGGTTAGCGTCCTCTTATGAGCGCTTATTGCTCCCTCCAGCCCCTTATTACTCAATGCTCATGACTGACTGCCTGGAACTCGGACAAGACTTATCGAAAGGAGCCAGGTACAACAACTTCGGGATTCACGGTGCTGGATCGGCAAATGCGGCTGATGCGTTGGCAGCGGTGCAGAAGTTTGTATTCGATGATGGTTGTGTAGAACCATCTGAGTTACTCTCCGCGCTGGATGCCAATTATGAGGGCTATGAGAAGTTATGCTCAAGGTTAGCTGAGGATGGCCCCAAGGTAGGTAATGATGATGATCGGGCAGACCTGTTCATGATGCGACTGTTCAATATGCTGGCTGATGCCTGCGAAAATTATGGCCGTACCTCACGAGGAGGGATTTTACGACCTGGATCTGGCTCGGCTATGTATTATATATGGCTGTCGCAAGGCTTTGAGGGCATGCGTGAGCCTTTGGTGGGCGCAACAGCAGAAGGACGCCAGAAGGGAATCCCATTTGGGGCAAATCTGGCTCCCTCCCAGGGAATACAAATCCGTGGTCCCTTTAGCGTGCTTTTATCCTATGCCAAACTGGATTACCAACGGGTGTGTAACGGTGGCCCAATCACAATGGAGTTGTCGGATTCTGTCTTTCGCAACGATGAATCGATCCGCAAAGTTGCTCTGCTGGTACGGAGTTTTGCCCAACTGGGTTGTCAACAACTACAATTGAACTCCCTGAACGTCGATACACTTCGAGACGCAAAAATACATCCGCAATTACATAAGAATTTGATTGTACGCGTATGGGGTTGGAGCGGCTATTTTTGTGAGCTCAGTCCAGAGTACCAGGACCAGATTATCTCTCGCCATATCTATCAAGTCGAATAGTTTTCATATCGGTAAAACAAAATTGTGTCTGCTCTTGACACACAGGAATTGGAGCAGTGCCCTATGTTTTCACTAGCGCCTTGGGGTGTACCATTTAATTGTCGCCCTTCTCGCCATGTTCGCTTAGGGTCGCTTTAGCCCTCTGAATGACAACCTGACTACCGTACGGGGAAGTTACCAGGTGTAGGCTCCATCGGAACAATGCCCTATCCCTATTGAATTGAGATGAGAATATCTGTATACTGATATTGGCAACATCATCAGGTGGTTTTGTTGCTAAGACAGTCAAGTTCCTCTGGGCTTGATGTGACGGCTCATCGAATCGGGCATCAATATTAATTTTAGGTGTCCCAGGCCGGGTGTTTTCTGGGGAGATTGGGCAACAGCGCATTCCCCGATGTATCATGCTGCAGCGACCATTGATCAAGCAAGAAATAAGGGGCGGATGGATCCTCGGTGTGCTTCTCACGATTATGTCTGCTTGCAATCCTTCACTCGGTCGGAGCGAGATCGAAATAGTAATAACCCAATCCCCCACGCCCATCTCAGACCGGCTGGCTGAGCCAGCCCTGCCTGCAAACCCAACCCAGTATGAACAAGGCCGCCACCTGTATTGGTTGAACTGCATGCCCTGTCATGGCGACAAAGGCCAGGGCTTGACAGATGAATTTCGCAGCCTGTGGGTGGATGATCACCAATACTGCTGGGCGCGCGGCTGTCATTCTGGCCGACCAGGTGAAGAAGGTTTTCCCATCCCGCTTACAGTCCCCGCAATCATCTCATCAACTAGTGCCCCATCCCGATATGCGACAGAGGAAGATCTTTTTGAGTACCTCAGCACCACACACCCTCCCCAACGCCCCGGGTATTTCTCAGATGATGAATACTGGGCAATTACAGCTTATGTCCTGACGGAAAACAATCGCCTGCCCCGGGGGCAGAAGATTGGGCTGCAGGAGGAGAAAATTGCACTAGAAGAGATCCGCTTGGTCGCAGCCATCGGTCTGATATTCCTGATCGTAAGCGCAATCATCGCTTGGTTTCATAGGCGGCATAATATGCTTAGGCTACCAAAGACGCCAGAATTTTGAAAACTGTGGCTCGCATCGTTCCTGAATTCAACCTCGATGAAGTTAATTGGTCGTCCAGGAGCGAATCGTTTACCGACCGACGAATTCTCTTCGCCTTTCAGAACTTCATCTCGCGCCGGCTCACTACTCCTTGGCACGGATTTGATAGAGTAAGGAAGCTGAAATCCTAACCATAGCTCTCAAGGTCATCCAGCACAATGACGAAGGCATGCTGAGTTGATACGTGCTTCGCATCTCTTTATTGAAGCGTTCAATTTTTCCATTGGACGCCTCTTGACTTTTAATAAATTGGCGATATGATAATGATATACATCGTTGCAGAGGTGGATAGATCAAGGAGGAAATCCAAAACCTTTGCTTCATAAGGCCAAGTATTTCCATTACCTAAATAGACAGAGGAGGACATAAATGCGTATCAAACGATTACTTTTCATCGTTATCCTTGTCGCACTACTTGTACCCCTTCCTACGCAAGCGGCTTGGCAAGGAGCTCCTGTAGAAGGTCGTTTTCGTCCACGCTGTCGCCTACCAGAGTCCAACGCTGAGGCGCTCGTCATCCTAAGCAACTACTACCCTGGCTATTGGTGGGATCACACCGACCTGACCGTGGCGGTTCAGGCGCATCCGAATGCCAGCGCTGCCCAGCTCGAAGCGATCCATGACGCAATCGCCACCTGGGGCGATGTGCTTGATGACTGTTTCCGCGGGCTTATTACGGTCACCGATGTGACAGGTACTTTGAAGAGCGAGCAGAAGGCTGCTGACATCGTCGTGCATTATGTGCCGACTGCTGGGGGCGTTGCATTTGGAGGATACGCGATATGTGGGGACCATGGATGCCCCAATATACTCGTGCGGTCCGACCTGCCACCGAGCCTGGATCGCCCACCTTACGAGCCAGAGTACCTCGGTTGGGTAACGCTGCATGAGCTCGGGCACGCGCTTGGCTTAGGACATACCACCAACTTGCTTGAGAGCACTGATCTGATGGGTTATGGTTGGCCCGATTTGGGCGACCCAGTTTTTTCGGACTGTGACATCGATGCTCTTATGTTTGTCTTCGCGTGGCTGTTTGAGGGCAGCGAACCCCATCCCCCTGCTGAAGGACCGTACGACTGCTCACTCGACTGAAAGCGTGTAATCACCATCCACGCCGATAAGTGGTCGGCCGATCAGGCTTCACACTGAGCTACCGAGTAGCGATATGGTGCCGCTCTAGTTGTGTGCCAGATTCGATGGGTGGATAGAAGCAACTCTTCCACCTACAAAGTCAGAACCGCCTCCAGTAATCTCGGAGGCGGCTATTTTTATCTTTGTCTGAAAAGATTATCATGCGCATTATTCTAAGAAGTTAATTTCGTAGTAGAATGGTCTTAATGGTTCACCAAACTACATTCCAAATGTTCATCATTATTTAGGTCACAAACATGAAACTAAAAATTGTAGTCCTGGGTGCGGGCTTCGGGGGGCTCGAGTTGAGCGCGATTTTGTCTGAAGCCCTCTCTGAGCGCCTTGATCTAACCCTGATC
>DATCYX010000325.1:0-4665 GCA_036526235.1 Anaerolineales bacterium
GTTTGGTCTGGCAGGGGGTTGTTGCTTACCTCATCCTCAGGCGGGAAGTGAAACCATTCACCTGGGAAAACCTCAAAGACAGGTTGTGGCTACATACCCCCACCGATCCCAACACAGGCGTGCCATCAAAAAGGCTGTACCTCTGGACGATCCCATTGATCGTGGTTATTAATGTGGGATATGCAATCTCTGGGAGGTTGAACGAACTCTGGGTGAAGATCCTTCCATTTTTGACGCCTCCTCCTTATACGGAGATCCAGAATCTGGCTGAGCCAGCCGTGGGACAATGGTGGTTGTTGGGTGTCGTCGCGGTGATGATCGTGTTCAATTACCTGGTGGGAGAGGAATTGATCTTCCGGGGAATCTTGTTGCCAAAAATGAACGGCGTGTTCGGGAAGTGGGACTTTATCGCCAACGCCATTCTGTTCGCGACATACCACCTCCATAAGATCTGGGTATGGCCGCA
This sequence comes from Anaerolineales bacterium, assembly GCA_036526235.1. Lineage (GTDB taxonomy): Bacteria > Chloroflexota > Anaerolineae > Anaerolineales > UBA4823 > DATCYX01. Next base: position 467 of record DATCYX010000325.1, read on the forward strand.
AATCCTCGTCTTCAATTGGATCATACCCTGGGCGGCAAAACGGTTCAAGTCGTACTGGGTGGCGGCCATCATCCACGGGGCGTTTGACGCTCTAACACTGATCATCCTTTTCACTATGGCAATCATGGGATTGTTGAGCGGTTAAGATTGATCGGCTAATGCAGCTGGCGACCTGGGAGTGGAGGATCAACCATATGGTGCGGCGGCGTCATGACCGAGAGATGAATTTGATCTGCACCTGGCGGCAAAACCACATATTTACCTGTCTTAGAACCACATGATCATGTGGTTCTTTTTTTTTGCTTGGGTTATAGAATGTAATCGAGATAGTCTCACTTGAAGAAAAGGAGAAAGCAACATGAACTCAAATGACTTAGTCATCAGCACGGAAGGTTTGAGCAAGTCTTTTGGCGAGGTGCATGCGCTCAATTCGCTCAACCTGCGTGTCCCTCAGAAATCGATCTTCGCCTTCCTGGGGCCTAACGGTGCTGGCAAAACCACCACGATCAAGCTGTTGCTGGGGCTGCTCAAACCTACCAGCGGGGGCGGCAAAATCTTTGGCATGGATATCCTCCACGATAGCGTCGATATCCGCGCCAACATCGGCTACCTACCTCAAGATACCCGTTTCTACGATCACATGACCGCCCGCCAGACTCTGGAATACACTGCTAAGTTCTTCTATGCCGGACCTCAATCGGAGATCGACAAGCGCGTGAATGAGATGATCGAACTGGTTGGACTGGAGGGCAAGGCAGACCGGCCGATCAAGGGTTTCTCCGGAGGTGAGCGCCAGCGGTTGGGCATCGCCCAGGCGGAGGTCAACTATCCGGACCTGTTGATCCTGGATGAACCTGCCGCCAGCCTCGATCCGCAGGGACGGCGAGACGTGCTCGATGTGATGTCCCGCATCCGCAAATACGCCACGATCTTCTACTGCACCCATATCCTGGACGACGTACAAAGGGTCAGCGACCAGGTTGCGATCGTCAACCAGGGTGAACTGGTCACCCAGGCACCTATCGAAGAACTGCTGGCAGGTACAGGTGATGCGATCTACTCCGTAACCCTGAGAGGCGATGCCCACAGCGCCTACACCCAGGTCAACCAGCAAGCCTGGGTTTCCGGGATCGAGGCCAGCCAACAGGGCGAACAGACCACCTGGCAGGTGAGCGTGACGGACGAAGCCGCGGCTAAAGACCAGTTAATGAGCCTGCTGGTATCCAACGGTTTGAAGGTCTCCAACTTCAGCCGCAAAGAACACAACCTGGAAGATATCTTCATCAATATCGTTGAAAGGAGCCAGAAATGAGCGCCAATGTGTCGGGGCAGTTCCAACTTGTCAATGAAAAAGGCTGGAGGCGGGGGTTGGGTAACTTGTTGCAGGGCGAGTATTCGTCATGGTTCAAATCCTCCAGATGGTGGAAACATCTCATCCTGTGGTTTTCGATCATCAACGTGATGATGGTCATCATGATCATTGCGTCTGCCCAAGCAGCCAAAGGTGGGGATGAGGGCCCGCCAATCCTATTCATGTATGGCATCTTTGGCGGGATGTTTGTCGCCTTCGGGGTGATGATCATCATGCAGCGGGTCCTGGTCGGTGAAAAGCGCTCCGGCACGGCGGCCTGGGTGCTCTCCAAACCGGTCACGCGCACGGCTTTTGTCGTCTCCCGGTTGGTTGCCAATTCGATCGCCATCCTGCTCACCTCGGTGATCGTGCCTGGCGTGATCTACTATATCACCCTGGGATTATTTAGTGACTTTGGGTGGCTTTCTCCCTTCGGATTTACTGCCGCCCTATTGATGATTTCACTCCACACATTCTTTTGGATCGCATTGGTACTGATGATGGGAACCCTTTCTGAATCATCGGGGGGTGTTATCGCCGTACCGATGGCCCTGTACTTTATATTCTGGATGGGGACGGGTATGGTCCCCGGCCTGATCTATATCTCGCCATTGCTGCTGACCTTTAGCCCTGATCCAGAACAAATGAATGCCCTGTCTGTTTCTTTTATGACCGGTGAGCCGGTGTTCTCATGGCTGCCGTTGATCTCGACGGCAGTCTATTGCGTCATTTTTATCGCCGTAGCCATCTGGCGCTTCAACCGCCAGGAGTTTTAATGATCTTGCGAAATATTCGTATAGGAGAAGGAAAATGTACAACCTGCTCGTCATCAAGAAACCCATGACGATGATGTTAACTCTCGTGATAATGCTGTCGGTTGTCGCACCAGTCATGGCCCAAGAAAACAGGGACACGCCGGGTAAGAATGTATCTACCACGCCCTCCCAAGGACAAGGCCCTGACGACCCCGCCGAACTGGAGGCATTCCTGGATGAGCTCATGGCAAAGGATATGGAAGAGCACCACATCCCGGGAGCCGCCGTGTCTGTCGTCAAAGACGGGATGCTGTTTTTTGCCAAAGGCTACGGCTACGCCGACCTGGAAAACCGCATCCCTGTCGAGCCCGAACAGACAGTCTTTGCCATTGGTTCAGCCGGCAAGCTATTCACCTGGACGGCAGTGATGCAGCTCGTCGAGCAGGGCAAGCTGGACCTGGAGGCGGATGTTAACACCTATCTCGACTTTCACATTCCAGATACATACCCACAACCGATCACGCTCAGGCATCTTTTGACCCATACGGCGGGTTTCGAAGACCTGTGGTTTGAGGCTTTTGCGTGGGAAGCTGATGACCTGATGCCGGTAGGCGAATGGCTGGCTTCCCACATACCTGGACGTGTACGCCCACCTGGCGAGGTCGCGGCATATTCGAATTACGGTGCAATGCTGGCGGGGTATATCGTGGCGCGGGTCTCAGGACAGCCCTATGAGCAGTATATCCAGGAACATATCTTTGACCCGCTGCGCATGGAGCATTCGACGATGCAGAGGCCGTTACCGCCAAACCTGCGCGAGCATGAGTCCAAGGGATACTGGTATTCCGATGGCGCCTATCAAGCAGTCCCTGTGGTCCCCGATGACTACCTGGGTCAGATGGCGATGAATCCCGCTGGCGGACATTTGAGCAGTGCCATGGACATGGCGCGTTTCATGATCACCCACCTGCAGGGCGGCTTCTACGGCGACGCATCCTCCGAGATACGCATCCTGGAGGAAACCACGGCGCGGCAAATGCAGGACACATTGTACGCTCCCGACCCGCGCATCCTGGGCACCGCTTACGGCTTTTTCGATTTCAGCGACAACGGCCAGCGCACGATCGGGCATAGCGGCAGCACGATCGGTTTCGCAACCCTGTTGCTGCTTTTGCCCGACCAGAACCTGGGTGTCTTTGTGGTCTATACCAACGAGGATGTTGGCGGACTGACTACGCAGCATTTCGGGTTCCAGAGAGCGTTTTTCGACCATTACTTTCCCGCACCCTCTGTTGAGCCAATCCAACCTCCCGCGGATTTCGATCAGCGTGCCAGCCGGTTCGTGGGTTCATATAGAAACGCTCGGAGCGCATATACAACGTTCGAAAAATTCTTTAACCTCATGAGACCACCCGTTGAAATTAGCGATCCCGGTGACGGCACACTGCTATTGACCATAAATGGGCTCGAGTTGCGGTTAGTTGAAGTGGAACCGTTGTACTTCCGCCAGGTAGACGGTCCATTCGGTGTTGTTTTTCGTGAGGACGACCGGGGTCGGATCACCCACATGTTTCTCGACGTCTCGCCCCAGGAGGATTACGAAAAAATGAACTGGTACGAAACCGCCGGTTTCAATATGGCATTGCTCCTCGGATGTGTCTTGGCCTTCCTGTCCATGATGCCCGTCGCAGTGGTCCGTGCGATTCGGAACCGCCGCCCCAGCGATGATCGGAAACCCGCCTCTCGCGGCGCCCGCATCGCCAATTGGACGATCGTGGGGATCAGCGTTTTGAACCTGCTGTTCGTTACTGGAACAGTGATGATGGCGAGCGGCCTGGGATTCCCAAGGTTCGGCCTCACATTGACCGAGAGGATCGTGTTAGGACTGGGCGTTTTTTCAGCCCTGCTGACGGTCGGCGCGCTGGTCTACACAGTACTGGCTTGGAAGGATAGCTACTGGGGCGTTGCCTTCCGTATCTATTACACACTCATAACGGTCGCCGCGGTCGCTTTTGTCTGGTTCCTTAACCATTGGAACCTGCTGGGCTGGCGGTTCTAACTGATAAACGTTTCGAGGCTGGCGGGGATGTAGT
>DATCYX010000326.1:0-2834 GCA_036526235.1 Anaerolineales bacterium
CCCGACATATCATGTCGCTGGTGGTTATGCAGCTGGTCTGGTTTTGCAAAAAGCCATTATTGATGCTGACTCTGTTGAACCTGAAGCTGTCAAAGCCGCTCTGAACGCCATGAACCTTTTCACCTTCTACGGTGGCATCCAGTTTGACACTTCAGAAGAAGCCCACGGCTTGCAGATCGCTCACAAAATGGTCGTTGCCCAATGGCAGAAGGATGATGCTGGCGAACTGAAACGTGTGACTATTGCCCCAGCGGATGTTGCCACGGCTGAACCCCTCTATCCAATTCCAGCTCCTTAAAACTGTTCACAAAAAACCATCCCCTCAGCGATCCTGAGGGGATGGTTTCTATTTCTCCACAGAAATGCTACATTATGCACACTATCAGAATTTAGAAACAGATAATATGGATCAATTCAGATTCTTCTATTCCTCTAAACAAAACCTGCGTGCAACCGGTGGGAATACGCGTCCAGTTTTATTACGGGACAAACTTAACATCTATGATGGGAGTAATTATGCAACAATTTAGCTTGCTACTGACATCCCTCCCGGATGGCATTTTGCTTGGGTTTGTGTACGGTGTGGCGGCCATGGGTCTGACGCTGATCTGGGGAGTGATGAATGTCATCAACTTGTCTCATGGCCCGATCATCGCTTTAGGAATGTTTGGAACTTTCTTTATTTTTATCCGACTGGGTATCAATCCCTACATTGGCCTGCTCTTGATCGCATTCCTCGGATTGATAATTGGGGTGTTGATTTATTTCGGAGCAGTCCACCGCGTAATCAATGCCCCCCACCTATCATCGCTGTTAGCGACGTTTTCTGTCAACATGATCATTATCGGTCTAGGAACAGCCGCCCTAACAACCTCGCCATATAATGTTGATTTCAATATGGGCAGTTTCCGGATTGGCTTAACCACAATTCTTGGAACGCGCCTGATCGCGGCATTGATCGCAATTCTGTTCACTGGTGGGCTTTATCTATTTTTGTATAAAACCCGACCCGGGAAGTTCATCCGTGCTGTTGCCAACAATCGCGCCGCAGCAGAATTAATGGGTATACCCTCTACTCGCATCCTGGCACTTAGCTTTGGGCTAGGCACCATGCTGGCTGCAGTTTCTGGGGCGTTGATCGCCACATTTTTCCCCTTCAGCATCCTATCGGGGAGCGGTTACGAATTAAAGAGCTTCGTCATCGGTGTTCTAGGCGGCCTGGGCAATCCGATCGGTGCGTTATTGGGAGGCTTAATCCTGGGTGTGCTTGAGGGTATTATTCCCGCTTTCATGGAGACTTCTTGGGTACCGGTCATTGAATTTGGGCTGTTTGTGGTCATCCTTTTAGTTCGACCGCACGGACTCTTTGGAATAAAGAAATGAATAAATGGCGAAATCACCTTGGTCTTCTTATACCACTATTGGCAGTTGCAGCAATGGTCCTGTGGCCGATCGTTACAGGAAATGTTTCCAACCGCGAAATAATGTTTACCATCTTGAAGGCTATCGCATTGGCCTCCAGCCTGAATATTTTACTCGGTTATACTGGCTATGTTAGTTTTGGCCATATCGTATTCTATGGGTTTGGCGGCTATGTTGGTTTGTACTTAGTCAACGAACAAGGCTGGTCGATATGGCTGGGGATGCTGGTTGGCGGATTAGCCTCTGGGGCTTTGGCTTATTTGCTGGGTAAAGCGATCTTGCGTTTACGCGGCGCTTACTTTGCTTTGGCAACGATCGGCATTAATGAAGCCATGAAAGCATTCATCAATAATTTTGAGCCCTTCGGAGGCCCTATCGGCATGACACTCAACTTCTCAGTCTACAAAGCCTATGGAGGCGCAGCCCAGGCATTGAGCATGTCATTTTATATTATGGCCTTCCTGACATTTGCCACCCTCATCATTAGCTACCTGGTCCGCACCTCGAAGTTTGGCTTAGGTCTGCGAGCAATTCGTGAGAACGAAGACGCTGCCGAAGTCATGGGTGTTGTAGCTCCCGAAGCCAAGACCTGGGCTTATGTGCTTTCAGCCATCATACCCGGAATGGTGGGTGTGTTATTCTTCTTCAAAAATGGTAACGTGGAGCCATATGTCGCTTTTCCCCTGCACGCCTCCATCGAGTTATTGGTTATGGTGATGTTGGGAGGTCAGGGTACCGTTCTCGGACCAGTCCTTGGGGCACTGGCCTACCAAGGCATGCGCGGCTATCTCGTAACCAGTACTTTCTTCAAAGATATTCAGCTTTCCGTTTCCGGGGTGCTTTTGTTATTGATCGTGCTCTTTATTCCGGCGGGTGCTATCGGCTGGCTGCGCCATCGCTTCTCAGTTCTCCACAAGGTGCTACCATGATCTTACAAGTAGAAGGAGTATCCAAACGCTTCGGCGGGCTTCAAGCACTCATCAGGGTTACATTCGACCTACCAGATGGGCAGATTTTAGGGCTGATCGGACCCAATGGCGCAGGAAAAACTACCCTGTTTAATGTCATCAATGGAGTATATCCACCCAATGAAGGCAGGGTAACTTTTCGGGGCACTGATGTCACCGGGATGAAGCCTTATCAGCTAGCCCACCTGGGCTTAGCCCGCTCTCACCAGATTGTGCTTCCACTCAACGAGCTCAGTGTGCGCGAGAACGTCATGGTGGGCGCCTGCTTTGGGAGAGAAAAACAAAGCCTTGGCGGAGCAGGCAAAACAGCAGAAGAAATCCTGGATTTCGTCGGCCTGGCGGATCGTGCAGAACAACTTGCCGGCAGCCTGAACATCGCTCAGAAGAAACGCCTCGAGATGGCACGCGCCCTGGCATCCCGGCCCCACCTGCTGCTCTTGGATG
>DATCYX010000327.1:0-11151 GCA_036526235.1 Anaerolineales bacterium
GTCTTTCCGGGCTGTGGCAAAAGTGATGGCGCCGAAAACTTTATCTTGTACTTGAATTGGCAACGCTATTAAAGCGGATAGCGACCCATCCCCAAATGCCAGATCTTCTGGTGAAGTTGCCCCATCTTCAAGGGCGGAAATATCATTGACCAGGCGCGCCTGGCGGCTACGGATGACAGCGCCGGGAATATCCTGTTCCACAGAGATATCCGCCTTGTCCATGTGGAGAACATATTTCCCCTGCTCAAACACTGTCTGTAATTTATAAGTCTGGGATTCCCTATTGAGCCAGGCAATTGTGCTGTAATTAAAATCAAGGCCTTCTCGCATTTTACTGATAAAGGTTTGTAAAAAATGCTGCCAATCGGGTGTATCGGTTAGCAGCAGCACAACATCGTTTAGCAATGCATAACGTGCAGACTGCATCCGGTCAGTCTTTAGTTCCATCTTCGCCTCTGCTTGTCAATCGGCTCCATAAGGCAATATCCATGATTGCCAATGATGTTGCTGGTACCTTATCGTTGGCTGCGTAGTCAAAACAATGATAGAGAAGTTACGCAAAATGGGATGTGACCTATCTAGGGTATCTTCCAATGGATCGTAATCTGTCGAATTTTGCCCCTGCGCTTGACTTGCTGAATGATCTGGATAGCCCGATGTTGGTCGATGAAGCGCTTTGCCTATCTATTCATCAGCCGTTGGGCTCAGCCAGTAACTGGCTTGATATTCGGTCAAAATGGAGGGCAACAATTTCAACTGCGAACAATCTTTGTCCACCACAATTATTATATAATATTTACCTTAATTATACAATTACGTGTGGCTGATTTCTCATTATAGACTTAAGAAATATGAGCTGGGCGTGCCCGCCATCAAACCCCGTAAGTTCTTTTAAGGTAGCGATTTTAAGAATTCAAATAAATCGGCTAGGTCCTTTTCACTCATTCTCCATCGCGGCATATCCCGGCTGAGCGGCTGGCCATCCGGATGTTCCCCCTCTACCACTGCCAAGCGGAAATCATCCAATGTATATTCTCCGTGCGCATCACTATGATCATCTTGTTGCTCATCTTTGTGCTCGCCCGCTTCTTCGCTCAGCGCCACATAACGAATATCGGGTGCGTCCATCACCTGCATGTGCATCGTATGAATGCCCCCGCGTCCTTCTGGCCCATGGCAGGCAGCGCAGGTTAAATACGATCCCATCATCATGCCGCCAAACCTTGGACCCCCTGAGTATCTGACCCAATCTCCATCTACATTGGTCGCAGTGAAGTATATGCGCTCTCCATTGGACACACTCTCATCTCCGCCCAGCGATGCCGGAAGTGACTGGAAAAACTGAGGAAAACGCCAAAACATCCCACAGGCAGTGGTCAGCAATCCTGCAACAAGAAGCAATCCATAGAAGCCGAATTTTGATCTTGTCCTTCCACAGTTCGAGGAGCGGGACAAGGTGGAACTACTCATTTTATCCTCTGATATCTACCCGCCTCAGCAACTGGGCATTGATCGCCACGATTACCGTGCTCAATGACATGAAAAGGGCTCCTACTGCCGGTGAAAGCAAGATGCCAAAAGGCGCCAGTATGCCCGCTGCAAGGGGCAATGCAACCACATTATAACCCGTCGCCCAAAGCAGGTTCTGGATCATCTTGCGGTAGCTCGCCCGGCTCAGCGAGAAAATCTTGACCACATCTAGCGGATTGCTCTTCACCAGGATGATACCAGCCGATTCCACCGCCACATCCGTCCCGCTGCCAATGGCAATACCCACATCAGCCCGGGTCAAGGCGGGAGCATCGTTCACCCCATCGCCCACCATGGCAACCCGCTTGCCCTGTCGCTGCAATTCGGTCACCTTTTGATCCTTGTGTTCAGGTAAAACTTCGGCAAAGTACTGGTCTATGCCCAATTCTTCCGCCACAGACTTTGCCACCGCTTGGCTGTCGCCGGTCAACATGGCGACCTGCACGCCCATGTCATGTAGTTTCTGGATTGCCTGCTTGCTCTCCGGACGGATGACATCTGCCAGGGCGAATCCGGCAACCACTTCACTATTTACCACCAGGTTAACCAGGCTATAGCCTTTTTGATTGGCCTGCTCCTCAAATCCAGCGATCTGCTCTGGCAACTTGAATTGCAGCATTTCTAACAATCGCGGCCCGCCCACGTAGACAGATTGCCCATCATGCTTGGCTTTCACCCCACGCCCCTTAATGGCTTCGAAGTCGTTCACCTTTGGCAGGTGGATCCCACGTTCTTCGGCAGTCCGCCGAATGCCACGTGCAATGGTGTGTTCAGAATCGCCTTCAATTGCAGCTGCCAACGCTAGCGCCTGGTTCTCATCCCAGCCATCACTGGTCACAATATCGACTACGCCGAACTCCCCACGCGTCAGCGTACCCGTTTTATCAAAGATCACTGTGTCGATCTGGCGCGCCTGCTCAAGCGCCAGCCTATCACGAACCAGAATGCCATTTTTAGCGCCAATGGCGGTTGTGATGGCAACGACCAGCGGGATCGCCAGACCCAAGGCGTGAGGGCAGGCAATCACCAAAACGGTCGCCACCCGGGCGATCACTTCCACATTAAATCCAACCGCAACGCTCCAGGCTATGCCGGTTACAGCAGCTACACCCAGGGCAATGTAAAACAGCCACCCTGCCGCTTTATCCGCCAGGATCTGGGTGTTGGATTTGCTTTGCTGAGCCTGCTCCACCAGGCGCATGATACCTGCCAGGGCAGTCTCATCGCCCGTGGCGGTCACCCGCACGCGCAGACTGCCGTCGCTATTGATCGTTCCGGCAATCACCTGGTCTCCCGGTTCTTTATTTACCGGCCTGGATTCTCCAGTGATCACGGCTTCGCTTACCTCTGAATCACCCTCCTCCACAACTCCATCAGCGGGAATACTGCTCCCGGGGCGCACAAGAACCATGTCACCATGACGCAACTTCGCCACTTGGACCTTTGTGATGCTGCCGTCCGCACGGATGAGCTCAGCCGTGTCGGGCATCAGCTTGGCCAGCTCGTTCAATGCGCCGGAGGCCTGGCGCACGCTGCGCATCTCCAGCCAGTGCCCGAGCAACATAATATCGATCAGCGTCACTAATTCCCAAAAGAAGGTATCCCCTTCAAGTACAAATAGGGCTCCCAGGCTGTATACGAAAGCCACGCTAATTGCCAGCGAGATCAAGGTCATCATCCCCGGGCGGCGATTGCGCAGTTCGGGTCTCGCCATGTCCAGAAATGGGATGCCGCCGTACACAAAGACAACCACCGAGAAGAGCGGCGTGATCCATTGGCTACCGGGAAAACCTGGCATGCTGAAGCCAAGCCATCTCTGTATCATGGGGCTATACAGTAGCACCGGGATGGACAACGCCAGCGAGACCCAGAACCGCTGCCGGAACATCCCCTCATGTCCTGTGTGGTCGACATGACCCTGCTGGCGCCCTGCAGATGCGTGATCCATGCCCTCATGCCCAGCATGGTTTTCCATCTCGACCTGAACGATGGTCTCCTGAGCGTGCGCTTGATGTTCATCGTGAGCCACCATCTCCTGGTGTCCAGCATTATCGCGATGTTCTTCATTCGGATTCTTCATACTCATATCGTGGTGGTCCATATTACTACCCTTCCGGGCAACATTCGCACTGCCCGCTCATTGAGACTTTTTACGCATCGATATTGTAAGAATATTCATCTACCCGGACAAGCGCAAAATGGCTTATTGTCAATAGGCAAAATACCTTAGCCTGTTGAATTATATCCATCAACCTGGCTGAGGTAAAGAAGGTGCTCCCCCTATAGATTAACTGGGTGAGGGCAACGGTGGTGCCAGCTACTTACGTCATGTGGTTTCCCGTCATGGATGGAAAGACGGTAAGCCGCCCATCGGACTGCGTGGAGCCGACCTGCTCCGCTGGCGGCATCACTCACCTGAGAGCCGGCGCGAAGTTGGCAGTTCCGCGTTCGCTGTTTTACCTCTTTGGTTCCCGATAACCTCCACCAGACCGGCGCTGATCACCAGGACGGCACCCATAGCCTGCCGCACCCCAAACGGCTCTCCTGCAAGCAAGGCCGCGCTGCCAATTCCCACAATAGCCTCAATCTGGAGCAGGATGCCCAGTCGACCAGGATCGACGTGGCGGGAACCCCAGTAGACTCCCCACATTACCGGGATCAGGAATCCAACCGCGATCAGGGCGAGCCAAGGCGCGAGTGTGATCAATTGATCGATGGAGGGTGGCTGCCCGAATTGGGCCAGGGGGAGCAGGGAGAGAGCCAGTGCAGCCACCGAGCCATAAAGGAAGAATGCAAGAATCTGCTCAAAGACTGAGGTCTCAGGAGCCTCGCGCACCCGCATAGCACCGAAGGCAAACAGGATTCCTGATAGCAAGGCCATCAGGTCTCCCAGGTTCATGGATAACGAGAGTGAATCGCCTGCGCCGAGAATAGTGAACATCCCCCCCAGGCTAAGGAGAAGGGCGATACCGCGCCAGCGGGTAAGCGGACGCCCCATCAGGCCCACTTCTAAAACTGTTCCCCAGGCTGGCATGGCGTAGAAGAGAATCAATGCACGTGCTACGTCAGTGAGGAGCAGGCTCTCAAGATACAACGCAACCGCAGCACCGATCAGCAGTCCAGTACGATACTGGTGGATACCTGTGGGCTGTCTACGCTGCCACCTTATGACCGCGACCGGCAGAAGGATGGCAAGGGGCGCGAGAAACTGGGTCAGGGTAGCCCAGGCAGGCTCGAGGCCGCGGCGTTCAAACGCTCTCAGGGGAATCCAGAACAATCCCCAGGCAGCTGATGCGATTACAACGGCAAGTTCAGGGTAGGGAAGTCTTTGTTTCATTTCGACTGGAGGAGATTTCTTTACATTGGCCAGGAATAGAGAGATAGTAAATAAAAGTATACACTAACAAATTCAGACAAAAGACAAAAGAAGTGATAGCCGATTTTGTGGGCTTTCGATACTTGCTGCACAAAATAATGATTATGTTTACCTTGATAATCGCATTCGATTATAATCAATATAGATAACACCACAAGCTACACGAACCACGTTTTAATCGGTGGTCGTATACCCCCTGGGTTAATCTTGGTGATGAGGCAGCATAGAATATATACCCTACATCCCGCACCTGGTTGTGTAACATTAATCTACCCTGCCATATCTTAGAACGCCCAATCACCAATTCAACTTAAATTTGGTTCAGGCCAGAAAGGAGGCTTTTGATGTCAGAGGAAAACAAGGCCATCATCAAGCGCTTCTATGAAGAGCTCGATAAAGGCAATTTTGATATTTACGACGAGTTGTGTACCCCTGACTTCATCTCGCACTTTCCCGGCAACCCCCAGCCCATAGACCGGGAGACCCGCAAGCAAACCTCCCGCATGTTCTATGCGGCTATACCCGACTGTAAGCATACCCTGGAGGACACGATAGCCGAGGGCAACAAGGTCTCTTTTCGGGGCTCTGCGCGCGGCACTCACACGGGAGCATTTCGGGGCCAGCCGCCGACTGGGAACTCAGTCATGTTCACCGGCATGCGCTTTTACCGCATCGTTGATGGCAAGATCGCGGAAGAATGGGCCAGCTTCGACAGCCTGGCGCTGATGCAGCAGCTGGGCGTGATTCCAGCCCTTGAAGAAAGTAAAGAGTAAAGCTACCGGCTGGATTTTATGTGACAAAATGCCCAGGAGCGTATGAAGACATACACTCGGGCTTTTGCATCAAGCTGAAGCATTAGAATGAACTTAGATTATGTAGGCGGTGTCAACGCCAAACCTAAAGGAAAGAACAATGGCAGTGAAGCTTCAGGTTTCGATAGTGATCGACCGGCCAGTGGCTAACGTTTTCCACTTCTACGCCCATGAGCACGTCCGCAACCATCCGCGCTGGGACCCAGACATGCAACTCGAGCAGATATCAGATGGCCCGATTGGCCTAGGGACCTTGATCCGCAGGCGCAACACCCACAGCGGCACCCCGGTTGATGGGATGATGGAGGTAGTGGAGTTCGAACCAGATCGGGCGTTTGGCGTGGTAATCCAAGACGGACCAAGCGAAACGCACGGGCGGGTGACATTCAAGGCTGAAAGTCCAAAGCAAACCACCCTCACGATCCACGCGGATTTCCCCGACATGGATGAGTCGTTGGAGGCTTGGATCACCGGCATGGTGGAGCGCAGCGCCCGGAATATCAAGCAGCTGATCGAGTCCGAAGTCCCAGAATAGTGGGCAGAAGGGCGACGGACGAAGTTTGAAATCCACTGCTCAGGGCACCAACATGGCAATGAGATAGGACGCCCTGGATGTTCATTAACAAGGCGCCAAAGAGCGGACCGAATCGAAACGAATTAGCCTCACAACTGCGATCCACCAGCAGCCAATCATTCAAGCCGCAGATAACCAAACATGCTCATCTCGCACACATCCAAAGGAGAAGTCAAGGAGATGGATTTGAAATCCGCATATCCGCAACCCATCGTCGTTCCGCCAGGCTCGGGCAAAGTATTGGAATTCCTGGGGGTTACGCACAAGCTCACGAGCCATCATACCGGCGGCGCGTATTATCTATTTGAAGCGGAGTTTGATCCCGAAAGCGGAAATCGCCTCCACGTTCATCGCTACGAAGACGAAGTAGTATATGTCATAGAAGGCGCTATCGAGATCAGGCTTGACAATCAAAAACTAAAGGCTAGCGCAGGTGGTGTAGCACACTTGCCGAAAAACATTCCCCATGCGCTCTACAACCCTTTGAAGACGCCGCTAAGAATTACAGCTATTGCAATCCCTGGGGGCATGGAGAATTTCTTTGATGAGCTGGCCGTAGCGTATGAAGCTGGCACTCTCGACAATGCAGCCCACCAAAAAATATCTCAAAAGTATGGGATAGAATGGCTGGAGTAGACGGATCCCATCATGAGTGTGGACCGGACTGGTGAGATTTTTCCTGCCAAACCAAATTGAAACCGGCTTTGGCAGTCACCGCTTATAGATTAACCTTCGTACCCGTACCAGCCGTTACTTTTTAACAACCTGATCTGATATGTGATGTTTGGTTGACGCCGGATGCCCTTCAGTTATATACTATCTTCTAGAGAATCCTTTACATGTTAAGAAAGCTTCAGCCATTCAAGGCTTCCACACAAAGGTTTATTTTCAAGGAGGTTACCTTATGACCAAATTTACCTGGTACGGCCATGCCACCATGGGTTTGGAAACCGGCGGTTATAAACTGTTGATCGACCCCTATTTCTCTGAGAACCCAGCAGCCACCACCACCGTGGATCAAGTCCAGGCGGACTATATCCTGGTCAGCCACGGGCACTTCGACCATGTCACCGACCTACTCGAAGTCGCCAGGCGGACCGAGGCGACCATCATCACCAACTTCGAGATCTCCAACTGGCTGGGTCAGCAGGGCTTGAATTCACACGCCCAACACATTGGCGGCGGTTTCAAGCATCCATTCGGCTACCTGAAGCTGACCCTGGCCTTGCATGGCTCGGGCTTGCCGGATGGTTTCTATGGCGGTAATCCGGCTGGTTTCTTGCTCACCACGCTGGACGGCAAGAAAGTGTATTTGGCGTGCGATACTGGCCTGTTTGGCGACATGCGCCTGATCGGAGAGGAAGGCGTCGACCTGGCGGTGTTGCCGATTGGCGACAACTTCACCATGGGCCCCGATGACGCGCTGCGCGCCGTCAAATTGATCCAGCCCCAACACGTCATCCCCGTGCACTACAACACCTGGCCGCTCATCGCCCAGGATCCTCAGGCATGGGCCAGTCGGGTGAAGGCCGAGACCAGCGCGCAGGTGCACATCCTCAATCCAGGTGAGAGTTTCACCCTACCCTGATCGAGAAGTATAGCCAACCTGCATAAAAACAAGATCGAGGTTTGTACAGGCTTTTACAAACCTCGATCTTGCATTGGACCTGCCCTTCTTCTTCCTATTGACCGGAGGGAGCGGGCAAAAATGAGTTTAGATTCTCTTCAGTCGGTTATGGTTTTTCATTCATCTTGATGAACTCACCCCGGCGGATCTGAAAGTGATCAAAATCCCGCGCCACGCGGGTATGGGGGAAAATCGCCTGCGCCTCGGCTAACACATCGCGCTCACGATAACGACGCGAGATGTGCGTGAGAATCAGATTCTGCACATTTGCCTGTTGGGCTAGCTCGGCTGCCTGGCGGGCAGTCAGATGGGCAAACTCGCCTGCCATCTCAGATTCTTCATCCAGGTAAGTGGCCTCAATGACCAGGGCATCTGCATCCCGGCACACTTGCAATAGATTATCTGTACGGCCTGCATCCCCGATGTGCACCAGGCGCGTGCCAGCTCGCTCTGGGCCCAATACCTGGTCGGGATGAATCACGCGCCCGTCGGGCAGGGTCACCACCTGTCCATCGACCAGGTCGCGCCGCCATGGACCGGGGGGGATTTCGAGTGCCTCAGCCTTTTCCGGCAGGAAGGGACGGCGGGGTTTCTCCTCAAACAAAAAGCCAAAGCAATCCGGGCCGCGATGGAAGACTGGTATCGCAGAGACGCTAAAATCATCGTCCCGAAAGAACTCGCCTGGCTCGATTTCCCGCAAGCGGATATCCATGGGCGGGCGCGCCCCGCGCAACACCACCCCATACAGCAGGTCGTGGATGCGCTGCAAAGCCCAGCCTCCAGCGTATATCTCCAGTTCATCGATCGCCTCCCAGCGAGAGAAGGTGGACAGCAGGCCCGCCAGTCCCAGAATGTGATCCAGGTGACCGTGGGTGATCAGGATGCGGCTCAGGCGTTTAAAGCCGATCCCAGACTGCAGTATCTGGCGCTGGGTGCCCTCACCACAGTCGATCAGAAAACGGTATTCGTCATGCATCACCACCTGTGCCGAAAGGCCGCGGTGCACCGAGGGGGCGGACGCTGACGTACCGAGGAAAATAATCTCAAACATAGGCTCATCTATTTTAGCCGCAAAGGCACGCTTATGGCAAGCAATAGAGCGACCGTGTTTCACGCAATAATACGACCATATGTGCTATAATTTTTATCGTCATGGCCCGCCAGACCCGAAAAGATGGCCGCAAAAAGCCTGATAAGTCTTCCAGGCCTGCGGTCAAATCCCAAAAATCGAAGCCAAACCCAGGCCGCGGCGCCTCGAACAAAAAACCGGGGCGCACCAGCAAACCAGCCGCCCGGGGCAGTTCGTCGCGTCAATCCCGTCAGGCTCCTGGCAAACCAGCCTCCCGTTCCAAGTCAACACCCAGCCCTCGGCAGTCCTTCACCAGCGGACTATCCCTAGATCGCAAGCTGGATATCGCTGGGGTAGTGCTATCCCTGCTGGGCTTGCTTACCCTGCTCAGCCTGATCTCCAGCAGCCGCTCTGCCATCACAAGCGGCTGGATCGGCATGCTCAGCAAAGGACTTGGATGGGGCATTTACCTTCTGCCGCTGACCTTGCTGGTGGTGGGACTTTGGCTGGTGCTACGCAACTTCGAGCACATCCCCTTGCCATCCCCTGAGCGCCTGCTTGGGCTGAGCCTGCTTTATCTGAACTTGCTGGGCATCCTGCACCTGTTCAAGCTTCCAGAGACACGAGAAGCCTCCTTGGCTCTGGCCGATGCAGGGCAAGGCGGAGGCTACCTGGGCGCGCTGACTTTGGAGATATTGCGCACGATCTTAGGTATGGGCGGGGCAACAGTGGCCCTCCTGGCCTGGTTATTAATCGCCATGGCGTTGTCACTGGATGTTTCGGTGGTAGAACTTTTCCATTGGCTGCCACCCTTGCTCTCACGGCTGCAAGATCGATGGAATGATCTCCGTCTGCAACGCCTGTCCAAAGGTGTTTCACAACCCGAACTAGACGGTTTTACCCCCCTGCAGCGCGGTGTGGATTTGGATTACGAGCTCGATCCCCAAATTGCTAATCGCCTGGCAGCGTTGCCATCCATCCCTCCCACCCTGGGAGTCACCCCCAAAGATTGGCAGCTCCCTGTCGTTGAGGAGATCTTAGAAGCCGGAGGCGAGGTCAGCTATGACACGGAGTTGGACAAACAGCGCGGCAAGGTAATTGAAGAGACACTAGCCTCCTTCGGAGCGCCAGCCAAAGTGGTAGAGATCAGCCGCGGTCCCACCATCACGCAGTTCGGCGTGGAGCCCGATTTTATCGAGTCGCGCGGCGGGCGCATGCGCGTGCGCGTGGGCAAGATCGCTGCCCTGGCCGACGACCTGGCGCTGGCTCTTTCCGCTTCCACCATCCGCATCCAGGCACCCGTACCCGGCAAGGGCTACGTTGGCATCGAAGTGCCCAACGATGAAATAAGCCTGGTGACGCTACGCAGTGTGATCGAGAACGAAGCCTTCCGGCGGGTCAAATCACCCCTGGGTTTCGCCTTGGGACAGGATGTGGCTGGTAACGCCGTCGCGGCTGACCTAGCTGCCATGCCCCACCTGCTGGTCGCTGGGGCTACCGGCTCGGGCAAGTCGGTATGCGTCAACTCGTTGATCACCTGCCTGCTGCTGCACAACACCCCAGAAGATGTGCGCTTGATTATGGTCGATCCCAAGCGGGTTGAGCTGACCGGATATAACGGCATCCCCCACCTGCTGGCACCTGTCGTGGTGGAGCTGGAGCGAGTGGTGGGCGCGCTGCAATGGGTGCTGCGCGAGATGGACCAGCGCTATCACAAGCTGGCCCAAGCTGGTTGCCGCAACCTGAAGGAATACAACGCCAAGCTGGTGGCGCGGGGTGAGAAGAAGCTGCCTTTTCTGGTGGTGTTCATCGATGAATTAGCCGACTTGATGATGCTTGCCCCAGATGAGACCGAGCGCACCATCACTCGTCTGGCACAACTGGCCCGCGCCACGGGCATCCACCTGGTGATTGCCACCCAGCGGCCCTCGGTGGACGTTGTCACCGGGCTGATCAAAGCCAATTTCCCGGCGCGCATTGCCTTCGCCGTGGCCTCCGGCGTGGATAGCCGCGTCATCCTCGACCAGCCAGGTGCTGAGCGCTTGCTGGGGCGCGGCGACATGCTCTTTCAAGCCCCCGATGCTGCCGCGCCGGTTCGCTTGCAAGGTGTCTTCGTCTCAGATAGCGAAATCCAGCGTCTGGTGCAGTACTGGCAGAGCTACG
>DATCYX010000328.1:0-10698 GCA_036526235.1 Anaerolineales bacterium
ATCCATGATGACCACATCGGGCTGTGCTTCCTGGGCGCGCTCAAGGGCTTGCTTGCCGCTGGAAGCCTCCGCAACAATGTTAAAGCCTTCTTGAGATTGGAGGAATGTGCGCAGGCCGGTGCGCACAATTTCGTGGTCATCAACAAGCATCAACCGGATTGGGCTCATGGTTATTCTCCTCGATCGGTGCTGGCTGGGTATCTGAAAGTGGAACAATCACTTCAATCAGGGTGCCAATTCCAGGGGTGGCATGGATATGAAACGAGCCACCGACGGACTCAGCACGCTCACGCATACCTACCAAACCCCAGCCACGTGGCGGGTGGGAGCTTTCGTTGGGGGTAAAGCCAGAACCCTCGTCCTGGATTGCCAACCTGATCTGGCAGGGTTCAAATGCCAGGACCACCGTGGCTTTGTCGGCACCTGAATGGCGGGTGACATTGGTCAGGGCTTCTTGGGCAATGCGAAATAGCACAGTTTCATTCAGCGGGTCTAGCCTCTGGCGGTTGCCTTCTACATTCAAAACCACTTGCAGTCCGCTATGGCGGGTGTCATCAACCAGGTATCCCAATGCGGCTACAATGCCCAGGTCATCTAATTGGGCAGGGCGCAGATCGTGCACCATGCGGTAAATGCCCTGTGACATCTTGCTTCTCATGTCTTGCAGCCTGTCCAGGATGTGCACTGCTTCCTTGTTGCGGTGCAGGGATTTGCGGAGTGTTGCCAGATCCAGGCTGAGAGCGGTCAGGAATTGAGCAGTCTCATCGTGCAATTCACGAGCGATGCGGGAGCGTTCTTCTTCTTGAGCAGCCACAGTGTGTCGCAAGAGCTCGCGGCGCAAAGCTTCGCGTTCAGCCAGCTCAAGACGAATTTGTTCCAAGGCACGAAGGCGTGCTTCCTGGGCAGAGGCCAATTGTCTTTGGCGATCTCCTTCCACCACCTGGGTAGCCTGGATCAGGCCGACGGTGACCAGAACCGCCATACATGCGCGCACCGCCTGGATGGGAAAGCCTGCCCAGTTCAGAAAGGCGGTCGAGTTCAGATATCGGGCAGGGAAGATATCTACCGGGGTGACCATTATTTGGGTCAGGCTGTAAATGGCAAAACCCAGGGCGGCTAGGTGTAAGCCGATGGTCAACTCACGGCGTTCGGTGGTTGGCACCTGACTGGCTTGGCGGATAAGCGCCAGAGCGGCTAAGCCTGCCCCAGGTACAGCTAGGGCGTACCGTGCCAAGGCATCGGCGCGCCTCTGTAACACCTCTAAGGAATTGGGCTGGATCAATCCAATGGCGATGACCAAAATCAGGTAAAGCCCAAGCAAGGCAAGCACGGTCTGAAAATTCGACTGCGACAAAACCCTGCCCTGGGGGCGCAACACCTGCAGGCTGTAGAGAACCAGCGAAGCAAAGGATATTACCAAGAGCACCAGCCGGATCCAGGGGATATAAAGTGGGTCGTTAAAACCGAACCAGCGGCGCACATCCAATCCGATCTCCAGCCATTCGTGCGAACCGTGCACAAATCCAAAGAACGCCAGCGGCCACAGCACGCGCGCCTCAGCCAGCATTGGAGAACGCCTGGCCTCCATCATCACGGTTAGCCCCATGCTAAAAAAGGCCAATCCATAGATGAAGAAGACGACAACGATATCGAATTGTAACTCTGGCGCATTCATAGGGTTATGCCAGCTCACCCGTTTTTCCACAAATCAGAGGATGTTAATCAACTAATATATATGACTAATAACCCAAGCTATGAGAAAAATTTCACTAGTCTCTCATCTTGACTTAAGGTATACTGTGTGGTGTGAGTGACCCAACAAGACGAGCGTATATTGGGTGTATAACCCAATCCCAAGTACATTATATATCCTGGAAGGGCAAAATTCAACCGCAAATGTGTGGTGATTCCCAACTCTAGATCATCATTTTGCCCAGCAATGAGGAGAATACATCTATTATGAAGCATCGTTGGATATTGAATTTGGGCGTTTTGTTGCTAGCGTTGGTCTTGTTGGCTGCCTGCGCCAGTCCACAAGGTCCAGCTGGCGATTCCGGTCCTCCTGGTCCTCCTGGCCCTGAGGGCCCTCAAGGACCTGCCGGCGAGCAAGGTCCCGCCGGCCCTGAAGGCAAAGTAGGAGAAGCTGCCGCAGAATACATTGGAGCCGCAACCTGTGGGGGATGCCACCAGGAGCTATACGATGCCTTTATGAAGTCTGGGCATGCCTGGAAGCTCAACCCGGTGGTGGATGGCCAGCCGCCAGAATATCCGTTTACCGAAGTAGACCAGCTCCCCGAAGGATATACCTGGGATGACATCAGCTATGTAATCGGTGGCTATAACTGGAAAGCCCGCTTCATCGATCAAAATGGCTACATCATCACTGATAAGCCAGGCGCGGTAATTAGCGACACTACGTACCTCAACCAGTGGAATTTCGCCAATCCCATGGTAGGCAAAGAAGCCGGATGGGTGACATATAACTCCGGCGCGAAAGAGTTAGAGTATACCTGTGGCAACTGCCATACCACGGGTTACAGCCCTGGTGGCAACCAGGATGGCAAGCCTGGTCTGGTGGGAACATGGGAAGAACCTGGCATTAAATGCGAGGAGTGTCATGGCCCGGGCAGCTTGCACGCCTCGAACCCGCGCGGTTTTGCCATGCAGATCGATCGCGATGCCGAGCTTTGCGGGCAGTGCCACATTCGCAATGCCATCGAGGCAGTGGATGCGGAAGACTGGTTCATAAACCATCACGAGCAGTACGAAGAGCTATTCCAGAGCAAACATGTGACCATCGACTGCGTAGTGTGTCACGACCCGCACAAGCTAGTGGTGCAATTGCGACAAAGCGGCGAAGCGACCACGCGCACCCAGTGCCAGAATTGCCACTTCAAGCAGGCCCAATTCCAGAACAATAGCAAGCACGTCGCCATGAACATAGCCTGTATCGAGTGCCATATGCCGCGCATTGTCAAATCTGCCTGGGGTGACCCTGCCACGTTTACTGGTGACATTCGCACCCATCTTATGGCGATTGACCCGAATCAGATTGACCAATTCAGCAAAGACGGCACAACAGCTCTCTCGCAAATCAGCCTGGATTTTGCTTGCCGCCACTGCCATGTGGAAGGCAGAGGTTTCCCCAAGACCGATGAAGAGTTGAAGGCTGTTGCAAACGGCTATCATAATCCGCCGGAGCCTTAACTATTCACAAATTTTCCTGCCTTTTGGAAGGAGATGATCTTCTTCAGTGTGATGGATGGGTGATGACCTTCCATCACACAAATGGTATATATACGAATGAAAAAAATAATTCAAAGTCTTAAACGCTTCTTTTTCCCTCCTGTTGACGCATCTCGATGGGTGCGGCTTATGCCCTACGCTTTGTTGGGTGTGCTGACACTGATGCTGCTCACCGCTGCCGCCTATGCCTGGGATTATACGAACTCTCCTGGGTTCTGTGGCCAGGCTTGCCATACCATGCCGCCAGAGTACACAGCCTATTTGCTTTCGCCGCATGCCCGTGTCGACTGCGTGGATTGCCATATCGGAAAGGGATTTATCGCCACGCGTATTTCTCGAAAGGCCAGTGATCTCAGGCACGTGTATGCTACGGCGTTCGTATCGTATGAGTTCCCGATCCGCGCCGATGCCTTGCGCCCGGCGCGCGAGACCTGTGAGCTGTGCCATTCTCCACAGAAATTCTCAGATGACAGCCTGCGAGAGATCAAACGCTTTGGCGACGATCGCGCCAACACACCCATCAGCATTTACCTGGTGCTAAAGACCGGCGGCGGCACCCGGCGAGAGGGGTTGGGGCGCGGCATCCACTGGCATATTGAAAACAAGATCGATTTTCTGGCGACAGATGGTCATGAGCAGGAGATTCCCTATGTGCGCGTGATCGAAGATGACGGTTCGATCACAGAATACATGGATCTAGAGACCAATATTGTCCCGTCGTCGATCAAAGACAGCGACCTGAAGCGTATGGACTGCATCAGTTGCCATAACCGAATCACCCATATGGTGTTATCCCCTGTAGATACAGTAGACAAGTTGATGGCACGCGGCTTAATCGCGTCGGACATCCCCGAGATCCATCAAAAGGCAGTGAATGTCTATAGCACGGTTTTCCAAAATACCGAGGTGGGCTTGAACCGTATCGCGAGCCTGAGGGAGTTTTATAAGACCTATTATCCGGACTATTACGCTGAGAATCAGGAGAAGGTCGAGGCAGCTATTTCGGCTTTGCAGCAGGCATATAGCAATAGCGTATATCCGGAGCAAAGTTCGGACTGGACTACCCACCCAAGCAATGTGGGTCATCAGAACTCACCTGGTTGCTTCCGCTGTCATGATGGCAAACACCTCAACCAGCAAGGCGAAGCTATCCGCTTGGAGTGCAACTTGTGTCACTCGATACCTGTGGTGGCAGGCCCGAATGAGTTTGTGGCCGATATCGAGATCAGCCGTGGACCCGAGCCAGAAACGCACCTGAACCCAAACTGGATTTCCCAGCACCGGGATGTGTTTGACCCCACATGTTCTAACTGCCACACGACAGACAATCCGGGTGGCACAGACAACACGTCGTTTTGCTCGAACAGTGCCTGCCACGGCAGTGCCTGGGAATATGCAGGTTTCGATGCGCCTGGATTGCGGGAAATCATCCTGGCACAACTCCCCCCTGCCCCCACACCGGTACCCTTGCCTTCTGGTGAGTCAACCACTTATGAGGCCACAATCGGTCCGCTCTTTGAAATGCGCTGTGGCAGTTGCCATGGCGCCACCAGCAGTATCCAAGGCCTGAACTTGGGCATATATGAAGACGCAATGAAGGGCGGCGACAGTGGCTCTGTCATCGTTCCGGGAGACCCGCAGGGCAGCCTGCTAATACAAAAACAATCCGGTGAGCAAGCACACTTTGGCCAGTTTACATCCGAAGAGCTGGATTTGATCGTTCAGTGGATTCAAGACGGCGCGCCGGAAAACTAAATTAACCTTATTGGATGGAGAAATGGAAAAAGAGGAGCAAATTACTCGCAATAACTTTATCAGCATGGTGATTTGGGCTGTTGGAGGATTAATCAGCCTTGGCATGGGAATACCTGCCATCGCGTATATTATCGGTCCAGCCCTCAGTCGCAACCAAGTACAAGAATGGATTCGGCTTGGACCGATATCAAAAATCGAGCTAAACATCCCTACCTTATTTAAATTCGTGATCCAGCGCAAAACTGGTTGGATTGTGAATGAGGAGGAAATTTCGGTTTACGTGTTAACCGACAACGGGCGCGATTTTATCGCCATGTCCAATATCTGTTCTCACCTTGGGTGTCGGGTGCGTTGGATCTCTGATCAAGAGATCTTCTTCTGCCCTTGTCATAACGGAGTTTTTGACAAAGAAGGAGCGGTGGAAGCAGGTCCTCCGCCCGGTCCACTTGATCGGTACGAATTAAAGGTAGAAGACGATCAGTTGTTCATTTTAGGAGGTTAAGTTGGCTACAAAAATTGGGAATTGGCTCGATGAGCGTCTGGCTTGGCGTCAAGTTTGGACAGCCATATTCCTTCGGAAGATTCCGAAAGTAAATTGGCTTTTTACGCTTGGCAGCGCTTCCCTGTTCTTGGCTGTCAACCAGATCGTAACGGGTATATTGTTGACGATTTATTATGTGCCCACCCCTGATCATGCCTATGATAGTGTTCAGTACATTACCACCCAGGTTCCGATGGGATGGTTAATCCGCGGCTTACACCATTGGGGTGCAAGTGCCATGGTGGTTGTGGTTGTACTGCACATGCTGCGCATTATCTTCTATGGCGCCTATAAATTCCCTAGAGAGGTGACCTGGTTCACGGGCGTGATTTTACTAATTGTGACGATTGGGTTTGGTTTTACCGGTTACCTACTGCCTTGGGATCAGAAAGCATACTGGGCTACAACCGTAGGCACGCGGATTGCAGGGACCCCGCCAGTGATTGGTGAGTGGATATTGCTGATCATTCGCGGTGGTGAGGAGCTCTCTGCAGTTACTTTAGCGCGTTTCTATGGTGTGCATATCTGGGTTTTGCCTACCGTTCTGTTGTTGATCACCTTGATCCATTTATACCTGGTGATCCGTATCGGTATCAGTGCTGTCCCTGGGCGCGAGGAATAAGTAATGGAAGAAAAAGAAAAACAACAATATTACGAAAAGTATCGAAAGGCCAAGGAAAAAGGTATATTCTTTTATCCGGATGCCATCTTCAAAGATGCAGTCGTTGTCTTTGTAATTTTCCTGATCCTCGTCGGGCTGGCCTATTTTATTGGAGCGCCGCTGGAAGAGCGCGCAAATCCAGCCGATACCTCCTACACGCCCCGCCCAGAGTGGTATTTCCTGTTCTTGTTCCAGCTGCTGAAATACTTTCCGGGCGAACTCGAGGTCTTGGGTGTGGTGGTATTGCCTACCCTGGCAATCATACTGTTATTTGCGCTGCCATTTCTAGACCGGTCATCCAGGCGGCATTTTCGTAGCCGGCCATTGTTCGTGGGTGTGACGGCTTTGATGATGATCGGGGTTGTTGCTTTGACAGTCCAGTCCTATCGAGAAGCCCCACCTCCGGCAGAAGAGATTGCTGGTGATCAAACGGCTGCGCTCTACGCTAAAAACTGCGCTGGTTGTCACGGGCCATCTATTGATGTTGCAGCGGGCACAAACCTGCATGCCATTATTGCACAAGGCAAGCATGAAGGAATGCCTGCCTGGAGTGCGGATCTCACCTCGGATCAAATCGATGCCCTGGCTGGCTTCGTCCTCTCTCCGGGGGGGAGCAAGCTCTTTACGGCGAACTGCGGTGAATGCCATAGCGCAGCGGACATGGTTGCGGGCGATCCAATCGAACTTAAAAAGGCCATCGAGCAAGGTAAAGAATACCCAGTTCACGCGGATGTGGATATTCCCCCATGGAATGAGGTCTTGAGCCAGGGCGAGCGAACAGCCTTGCTTAACTTCCTGGTTGCACCAGATGGTCAGCGGCTATTTGCGACCAACTGCTCTCCCTGTCATGGTCGCTCGGTTGCAGTTTCGGGTGGAGAAAGCGAACTGCGCACCTTGATCAGCCAGGGCGGGCTGCATCTGGAGATGCCACCTTGGCGGGAGCAATTGAGTGATACCGAGTTAGACAGTCTGGCAAGGTACGTGGTCGATCCAGGCTCGGCACCTGAATCGGAGGGATTGTTCGGCACTTATTGTGCTTCCTGCCACGGAGAGCGTGTTCCTACAAGCGAAGATGTTGATCAGGCGCGTGAGATTATCGCCAGCGGCGGCTC
The DNA here is from genome assembly GCA_036526235.1 of Anaerolineales bacterium. Taxonomy (GTDB): domain Bacteria; phylum Chloroflexota; class Anaerolineae; order Anaerolineales; family UBA4823; genus DATCYX01. Next base: position 7,316 of record DATCYX010000328.1, read on the forward strand.
TCATGAGACCATGCCGGTTTGGGGGGCTGTATTAACCCCTGAGCAGCTGGATGCCCTGGTAAGCTACACCCTGTCTGCCGCTAAAGGGACATCCTTGGATGTGGGGCAGGAATTATTCTCCACAAACTGTGCAGCTTGCCATGGCGACTTTGGCGAAGGGGGTGCCAATCCAACCCGCTCGAATGACATCATTGCCCCGATTAGCACCAGCGAATACTTGAAGACGCGTGATGACTTCACACTGCGGGCAATCATCGCCCAGGGACAGCCCAATTTTGGCATGTCGCCCTTCAGTAGCAGTTTCGGTGGGCCGCTGGATGACGAAGAGATCGATGCCATCGTGGCGTATATGCGCTCTTGGGAAGAGAACCCGCCGGTGGAGCTTCCCCCTGAAGTTGTCCCAACCCAAGTATCGATCAGTGAAACAGATATCTATGCTAATCTGTGTGCGCAATGCCATGGTCCAAATGGAGAGGGTGGGCTTGGACCTTCTATCAGTGATCCGGAATTCCAGACTGCATACACAGATCAGGAAATTTTCGATGCCATCAATAGAGGTCACAAAGCCACATCCATGATCGGATGGGGCGAGGTTCTGAGTGCAGATCAAATTCAGAAACTGGTAGGCTTTATCCGGAAGTTGCAACCCGCTGCTGAGCAGGGACCTGCACCAGGTGCATCCACAGTCCCAAGTGCAACCCCAAGCCCTGGCGCGGCTCCGGCTGCAGTATCTTTCTCCCAGGATGTTTTGCCCATTTTTGAGGCGAAATGCACCATGTGTCACGGTGTTTTAGGTGGTTGGGATGGTACCAGCTACGAGGCTGTGATAAACACCGGGAATAACGCTCCGGTAGTTATACCGGGCGATCCTGAAAATAGCCTGTTGGCGCAGAAGCTGCTCGGCACACAAACCGAAGGTGCCATCATGCCACCCGCAGGGAAATTGCCTGACGCCGAAATCCAGATCATCCTGGACTGGATTGCGGCTGGCGCCCTGGAGGAGTAGTCGACCCTTCATGTAGCTTGTCACCCATCAGGGTCGTTACGCCCACTACTTGGATAATAAGACTTTGGAGAATCAAGGAGGTGAGACAAGAGAAAAATACATAAAGAATACGTCCTGACCAATGAGTTTCATCATCAGAGAGGAGTATGTATATGAAATCCAAGTATCTGCTTATGGGAGTTGCGCTGCTAGCCCTGGCAATGGTCATAGCAGCCTGCGCCCAAGCACCTGCTCCGGTTGAGACGACGCCTTGTCCAGAGGCGCCGCCTTGTCCGGATTGCCCGGCTCCACCAGAACCTCCATCTTGCCCGGAGGCTGTGGTGAAGGATGTCCCATTCGAAGCCGAGTGGGTTGGCTCGCCACACAATGATACAGAGGCAGAGGCCTTCAATCACTGGAATGAGGACGACCCTCAGGAAGTCCCCACCTCCTGTGCAAGATGCCACAGCACGCCTGGCTACCAGGATTACCTGGGCGCTGATGGATCTGCGGTAGGCGAGGTGGATCAAGCAGCCCCAATCGGCACGACTATTCAGTGTGTGGCTTGCCACAACGCGGCTACCGCGACTCTGTCCAGCGTGACATTCCCATCTGGCGTGGAAGTTACCGGGCTGGGGCGTGAAGCGCGCTGCATGGTCTGCCATCAGGGTCGCGCTTCCAAAGTCCAGGTGGATTCTTCCCTGGAGCAAGCTGGCTTGCTTGAAGACCTGGATACAGTGAACGCCGAACTGGGCTTCATCAATATCCACTACTACGCGGCTGGTGCCACTCTGTACGGCGGTGTGACTATGGGCGGCTACCAATACGAAGGCAAGATGTACGATGCCAAGTTCCGCCATGTGGAAGGTATCGACACTTGCGTAGGTTGCCATAACCCACACACCACTGAGCTAAAGCTGGATGTGTGCGCTGGATGCCATGAGGGCGTAGCTGCTAAGGAGGACCTGAAGAAAGTGCGCATGAATGGTTCTCTGGCTGACTACGATGGCGATGGTGATACCAGCGAAGGCGTTGCAGAAGAGATGGACGGGCTGCGCGCCATGCTGTTGACCGCTATTCAGGCGTATGCCAGCGAGGTAGCTGGTGCTCCCATTGGCTACAACTCGGCGGCTTACCCGTACTTCTTCATTGACACCAACGCAGACGGCGAGATCAGCGACGACGAAGCTGTATCTGACAATAGATACGTCTCCTGGACCGGTCGTTTGCTGCGAGCTGGTTACAACTACCAAGTGTCGGTGAAGGATCCCGGTGCGCACGCTCATGGCGGTAAGTACATCATCCAACTGCTCTACGACTCGATCGAGGACCTGAACACTGCCCTGAGCTCACCGGTGGACCTGTCTACAGCACACCGTGAGGATCCCGGTCACTTTGCCGGCGACACCGAGCCATTCCGCCATTGGGATGAAGAGGGTGAGGTACCTGGAAGTTGTGCACGGTGCCACAGCGCTACCGGCTTGCGTACCTACATTCAAGAAGGTGTGAATGTCGCGGCCGAAATAGCCAACGGTTTCATGTGCGTCACCTGCCACAACGAGGAAGAATGGCCTGCCCGCTATGCAGTCAATGAGGTCACCTTCCCCAGCGGCGCCACGCTGACCTTCGGCGAGGGCAAGGAGTCCAACCTGTGCATTGTATGCCACCAGGGACGCTCCTCTACTCCCACGGTCAATCGGGCGCTTGGGGATAAACCTGCCGACACGGTGGATGACACGATCAGATTCTCCAACATCCACTACTTCGCGGCGGGCGCTACAATCTTTGGCAATGATGCCCAGGGCGCGTACGTGTTTGACGGCAAAGAATACGTTGGGCCGCATCCCCATGTGGCACAGGCTGGCTTTGAGTGCAAATCCTGCCATGACGTCCATGCTTTGAATGTCAAGGTTGAAACTTGCGCCGGCTGCCATGGCGGCTCATCAGACCCGACAGATCCTGATACCTACCGCATTGACGCAACGGACTGGGACGGCGATGGCGATACCACCGAGGGTGTAAAGAGTGAGATCGCTAGCTTCGGTGAGCGCCTGTATGCTGGTCTCCAGGCCTATGCCAAGGATAAGGGCACCCCGCTCGTTTACGACTCACACAGCTACCCGTACTTCTTCGTCGATGCAGACGAGAACGGTGAGCCGGACGCAAATGCGGAGGGAGGCCTGGTAGGCTACAATGCCTGGACGCCCAACTTGCTCAAGTCTGCCTACAACTACCAGTACTGGCAGAAGGATCCGGGCAACTTCGCCCACAATGCCAAGTTCATGCTGCAGATCTTGTATGACAGCATCGAGAACGTTGGTGGTGATGTCGCTGGCTTGACAAGACCTTAGTCCATAAAAGTGACTCATCCCGAATAACTTTTTCGGGTTGAGTCATG
>DATCYX010000329.1:0-3756 GCA_036526235.1 Anaerolineales bacterium
GGGGAATGTCCCAAAGAGTGATGTCATGGCGAGCTCGGCTTCCGCCCAGCCATAATGCGCTGCCGGATCAATGATCGCTGGGCTACCGCTTTCGTCAGTTATCGCATTACCACTCCACAAGTCGCCGTGGATCAGCGAAGCGGGTTGGGCAGGGATCAACTCGGGCAGCCGCTTGCATAGCTCTTCAACGCGGCTCACTTCGTGCTTTCCTAATAAAGCTTTCTGGCTGGCCAGACGGGCTTGATAGGACAAACGCTGCTCGGCAAAGAAAGTATAACCATCCTGCGTCCAGGTATTGGACTGGGGCGTGCTTCCAATATAGTTATCGTGCTGGAAGCCATAGCGCACTTGGGTGTGGCTATGGAGTGTCGCCAAGCAGCGGCCGAACTCAGGCCAGTATTCCTTTTGGCGAGGCGCCGGTGAAAGATCCTCCAGCAAAAGAAAATCCGCCCCATACAAGTAGGGTGTGGGAACGCGCGGCCCACCATTTACGGCTAGCGCCTCCAACCCCTCCGCTTCACGGGCGAACATATCTGCTGGTGTAGAGCGGTTGGTCTTTAAGAAAAAAGTCTTGCCGGAAGCCGTCTGCAGGCGCGCTCCATTGTTGATGCAGCCGCCCCCCACCTGCCGCACCGAGACCACCTGACCACAAGCTTGCGCTTTCAACCAGTCGCTCACAGGCTCAGGAAGCATATTCACCATCCAATTTACATTGAGTAGTACAGCAGGTCATTTCGGCCAATGTCACGGAAAGTTTATCTGCGCTTGACCGGGGTATTGTTCTCCAATACATCCAATAATCCACGCACCGAGCGATCAACGATCTCAAAAACCGTCTCGAACCCATCGATACCAGCGTAATATGGATCAGGAACTTCCAATCGCGATCCGCCCGAGGGCTCGAAATCGCGCAAGAAATGTACTTTCTGCAATTGCTCTGGGGAGGGACCCAGTCGGCGCAGGTTGCTGTAATTTTCACCATCCATGACCAGGATCAGGTCAAAACGCTCGAAATCAGGCTTTTTAAACTGGCGAGCGCGACCATCAAGCGGCACACCATGCCGGGCAGACACCCGGCGCATGCGCGGGTCGGGCGACTCGCCGACATGCCAGCCCGAAGTGGCAGCCGAATCGACCTCATAAAGATCTCCTCTACCCGCCTGATTGGCATGGTAAAGAAACAAGCTTTTCGCCAGCGGGCTGCGCACGATATTGCCCAGACAGACAAAACAAATACGTGTAACAGACGACAAATGTAACCTCCAAAAACAAACAATTTACGCACCATTGTACCCGAAATTAAATAACGGGCGATTATGCCGCCCGCTAATATTTTCGGGATAAATTCTCCATTTGATCTAATTAAATAACCGCAAGAGCGATAAATCGCGCCGACGCGATAGAACTGCAACCTTATGAACTAAAGTTTTTTCTGGAACCGAACCGCAAATACACCCGCCCCATCACAGCTACCGCCCAGCCATTAGCAGATGAATTTCTTTCATTATTCTATTGGAATATATCTCCCAATGTTAGTACTATGTAGAAAGCATCGCAAGCTTTACTCGTAGCGCAAGGCTTCCGCAGGAGCCACGCGAGATGCCTGACGGGCAGGCAGCCATGTCGCCAGCAGAGCCATCCCATAGGCGAGGCCAACCACCACGATAATAGAATTCCAGGGTACCTGGAACTTAATACTGGGGTACTCTTGCGCCATATCGTTGATCATATGATAGGCTGGGATTAGCGCCAGCACCGTGCCCATACTGATACCCAGCAACGCCACGAAAGATGACTCAATCATGAAACTCCAGCTGACCATCTGGCGCTGAAAGCCTAGCGCTCGCAACATCCCGATTTGCTGACGACGCTCCACCACTGCCCGGGTGCTAACCACCCCCAGTGCAGCTACACCCACCACCAGTCCCAAAGTTAAGAACCCCTGGAGCAAGACTTCGATTACGCGCTGGCTGGCCTGCGCGTCTTTCAATTCTTCGATCTGGTCAATGCTCTGCAGGCCGTGTTTCACAAATGCGCCTTCCAGCGCAGCCCCTGCTGCCGCCCGATCAACACCCCCAGCCAGCCGGATAAAGTGCGTCGTGGATACCAACTCGTAAGGCAACTCCCGTTCCAACGTCCTTTGCGAGGTGTACAGGCCCAGGTTAGCTCCCGGTTCAAGGACACCGATAACCGTCACCTCAAAGGTCGCCTCACTGAAGGAGTCGCGTACTTCGATGGTTATTGGTTGCATGCTTTCGTCTTCGATATAGACCCCCTCTAGCTTGAAATCAGGCGCGCCAATGACGATGCTGGTCGTCTGGCGGGAGGGCACACCGAAACTATCAATGACGGCATAGCCGCGCTCGTCGCGCACGGCGCGCCATACCTCAGCCCCCGACTCGTATCCTTCTGCCATCACCGTCAGGTCAAAGGCCACGTTCTCCAGGTAGTCGTCATCTACTCCGTAGATCAGGTAGTCCCTCCACTGCCCCCGCCCCTGGCGCGCCTCTATGCCCAGGCTGGAACGATCCGCAACGACCAAAAAGTCCCTCTGGTTAATATCCCTGTTGGAGGCGATAGCCGCCTCCAGGTCTGGCACGGGGTTGGTGCGGCTAGATTCCGTGCGCAGGTCAAAACCGCCAGTCAAGGCATCGGTGTCTGCGAAAAAGGTCTCATTAACCTTAAATGCAGTGGCCATGAAGATGACACTGAAGACCACCACAGCGAACATGCCCATGGTCAGGCCAGTGCGGAAGCGGTTAGCCAGGGGGTAAGCGATGGACATACGTAAAACCGGAGTCAGACGCCGGGCTCCGCCGGTCAGCCGCAGGATGATCTTCAGGAGCAGATCGGTGTTGTACATCACCAGCAGCACAGCCCCAGCCACCAGCAGGATCCCGGAAATGAACAGCATCTCCGGCCCAGATTTCAGGTCTTTGACGCCCAGGGGTTCAAAGAAACCAGACGGCAGGGACCAAAAGATAACCAGCCCGAGACCCAGCAAGGTGAATGCGAGCCGGTCCGCCAGCCCGGGTCGCTTGCGCAGCGCAAGCGAGAGCAAGCCCCGTAAAGTCAAACACACGCCTATGATGAGGAACGAGCCGCCCAGAGAAAATGCCGCCCCGCTGGATTGTGCCACGCCAGCGGGTGTCAGGAACAAACCTACAAGCAGCGTCAGCGGCCCACCGATGAGACCCGCCCACACGACCCCTAGCAGGCTGAGCGGCGCTTGCACCCAAAAGGTCCATAGGGCGCGCCCGATCCGCAAGCGCCGCAGATGGCGAAAGCCCTCCCCAAGGACGCGGAAAGGAGCAAAGAGGCGGTCCCGCAATCGGGTGGGTGGTGAGGGCGGTTCCGGGAGGTCACGGACGGCCGCTACAATATTCAGCTTGCTGACTTTGTAGGCCGAAAAGAGAACAGTACCGAAGGTCACCAGCATGCCAAGTGAGTAAGAGACGATCATGCTGCGGATCGTCAAGTTAGGCCGAATGGCAAGATCAGATTGGGCTGCAAATGCCTGACCCAGGCTGGCGGCGAGCACGTACCCAGTCACGATTCCCAGCCCTACTCCAACCGCAGCTGCACCTAGATCGTAGGCTGTCCCTTCAAACACGAACATCTCCACCAGGTGCATACGTTGGCCGCCAATGGCACGGGTCATGCCCATCTCAGGTTTTCGTTCGGCTGCTAACATGACAAAGATAAGAAATATCAACAACAGACCTGCTGCGATGCCGAAAAGACCGGTCACAATGA
>DATCYX010000330.1:0-5233 GCA_036526235.1 Anaerolineales bacterium
TGGTTGGATGTTTGGCAAAAAACAAGCTTACCATGTTTGGGGCCCATTGCCCCTTTATTCCGCTACGTCAGTTAGCGGAAAGTAAAGTTAATTGGAGGCGAAGAATTTGCAGATGGCTTCGAGGATGTACACGCTAACCTGTTAGAACTGGCTTTCTCCAACCGTAGCCAGAAGAATGGGAAGCCAGTTCAGGTAGTATTTCTGCCAACGTGTGCGACCGAGGACGGTCCAGATACGGTTACCTACTGGTGCGACGAAGCAACTAAGCGTCTCGAAGCGGTGGGAGCCAAGGTTAAACCTTTGCGCATTGTCGATCGACCCAGCGCCGACGATCCTGAGAACGCACGCCTGATCATCGAGGCTGATTGGATTTACATCGGTGGTGGATATCCTCACGTTGGCATGCGCATCCTGCGTGGCACCCGAGCGCAGCAAGCGCTTGAAGCTGCTTGGCAGCGCGGCGCGTTGATCGCTGGCGCCAGCGCCGGCGCCATGATGCTGGGTGCTCAATCCTGGGTGATCACCCCAGAGCTTGACGCGGCTGTCACCAAGTTATTCTCTCAAGGAGCTGGGATTTCCGAGTGGGATTTACCCCTGCCACCTGCACTGGAATGCTTGGGTTTTGTGCCCCGCAGCATGTGCTGGCCCCATGCAAACCAATTATTCTCCCTTCGCTGGCTAAAAAGTGGACTGCTCCCGCCGCATCATTTTGTCATCGGGATCGACGAACAGACCGCCTTTGTGCAAACCGTAAATGGTGGATGGCAAGTCCTTGGGCGGGGTAAAGTCAGCCTCGTGGATGACCAATTTCAGGTAACAGAGCTGAATTCAGGATCCCGGATAGAAAACCTGTAGATGTAAACAAATCTGGATAACAAACCGAAGTCCAGAAAGTGAGCGTCGCTTACTGTAACAAGATACGCTCCACAACCATTATGTTATCAACCCTTGATAGGAGATTAACCATGCGATCGAACAGCATTTCTAAGCGCATAAATAATGTTATGACGTCATCTCAGCCGTTCATAAAATTCTTTACCAATCCTGTTTTTGAACATCGTAATGACGATCCCCTGGCTTGCGACTTTGCTTTGGGAAATCCCCAGGAAATGCCTTTGGCAGAATATGTAAACGCCTTGCAACGCTGGATTACCCCGGGCAACAAGGATTGGTTTGCCTACAAAACAAGCGAGCCAGCAGCAATCGCTGCCTTGGACGAATCGTTATATCGTTGGCGTGGAATTCGTTATAGCCCAGAGGATATTTTCCTCACATCTGGAGCTTTTGCATCGCTGAACGTTACGCTTGGCGCAATTCTCGACCCAGGCGACGAAGTGATTTTTATCAGCCCGCCCTGGTTCTTCTATGAGCCAATGATACTCTCTCACAATGGCGTGCCTATTCGGGTACGGATAAATTCAGTAACCTTCGACCTGGATATTGATGCCATCGCTGCGGCGATCACTGCCAAAACGCGAGCAATAATCGTCAACTCACCTAATAATCCGACCGGGAAAATTTACCCACCCCAAACATTGCGCCAATTAGCCGACGCACTTCATGCTGCTCAGAAAAAGATCGGACGACCAATTTATCTGCTCTCTGACGAATCGTATAGCCGCATCATCTACGATGGGATTCAATTTCCCAGCCCGACACAATACTACCCCAATTCTTTCCTCATCTACACTTATGGCAAGACCTTGCTCACCCCAGGCCAGCGCATTGGATACATTGTCCTACCCCCCGAGATGCCAGATCGCGGACAAATGCGAGAAGCGCTGTTCATCTCTCAAGTCGTCAATGGGTACGCTTTTCCCAACGCCCTGCTTCAACACGCCTTGGCAGATTTGAACGAACTATCCATCGACGTTGACCATCTACAACAAAAGCGCGATTATTTGGTTGGAGAATTGAGGAATATGGGGTACGAGCTTCATTTTCCAGATGGCACTTTTTACTTGCTGCCACGCTCGCCTTGGAAGGACGATGAAGCTTTCGTTGAAATGCTCCAATCCAACAAGATATTCTGCCTGCCAGGGACTGTGGTCGAAATGCCGGGCTATTTTCGCATTTCTCTGACCGCCAGCGACGAAATGATCCAGCGCGCCATGCCTGGCTTTGCGGCAGCACTTGAAAAAGCCGGGCAAATCGCTCAATCTATGTGACCCCTCTTTACCTATTCTTAAGAGAATAGATTTCCCCTTACATTAGGTGCAATCCCACAAAACGGGTGTTTGGGGTATTGTGGTCGAGCACCCCACCTCCAAAATACCCTAAATTCAAACCCCAGTGGGGGTAAAATGCTCTAAATAGAATCCCTTCAAGTTATTTTGGGTTTTTTGACTTTTCGATTATGATTATCTTTAATAAGATAGATTTCCCGGGCATCACGAATTGACAGATTGTTAATAATAAAATCTCAAGCAAGGAGGAAGAAATGGCCGAGCGTGCCGCAATACAAAGAGTCAAGGATGCATATAAAGAAGAAATTCTTTCCAAACCGCATGTTGTTGGAGTTGGAACGGGGTATAAGATATCCAAAGGGGTGCGCACCAGCGAGATGTGCATTGTTACATTGGTCCGCCAGAAAATGCCGGTGGATGGCCTATCACCAAAAGCAATTGTATCCAAACAGTATGATGGAATATTGACCGATGTGATCGAAGTGGGTGATGTGAGGGCGCTACAAACCCCGACTTCCCGCTGGCGACCTGCCCCAGGTGGGGTGAGCATCGGCCACTATAAAATTACTGCTGGGACGCTAGGGGCTGTAGTTCGCGACCGGGCAAGCGGAGATCGCCTGATCTTATCAAACAACCATGTCCTGGCGAATAGCAACGACGCCGCTGTCGGCGATCCCATCCTTCAGCCTGGTCCTACGGATGGAGGCAGCACTTCTTCGGATGTTATCGCTCACCTGGAGCGCTTTCATCCAATCGATTTCAGCCAGGAACCAGGCACTTGCAGCCTGGCTAATTCTTTTGCCGAGTTAGGCAATGCCATCGCCAGCGCGATGGGAGCCAAACACCGCGTGCAAGCTATCTATGCCAACCCGCAGGCCGCTAATCTAGTGGACGGCGCCGTCGCCCGCCCGGTGAGCGATAACGATATTAAAGATGAAATCCTGAATATTGGTGTGGTCTCCGGCACCATGGAAGCAACCCTGGGCATGTCAGTGCGTAAATCCGGGCGCACCACCGGCTTCACCACAGGTGAGATCACCGTCTTAGATGCCACCGTAAACGTAAGTTATGGCACAGGACGGGTAGCCCGCTTCGACAACCAGATTGTCACAGGACCTATGTCGCAAGGCGGCGATTCGGGATCCTTGGTCGTTGCTGGAGATGCCTTAAAAGCTATCGGTTTGCTCTTCGCCGGATCGGATCAAACCACCATCATCAACCCTATCCAGGCGGTGCTGGATAGCCTAAGTATCACAATTTGAGTTTATTATGCAAGATTTACAAGCCCAAACTGAAAAAATCCGCTCAGTCCGCCGCGCATATGAAAAAGCCCTGATGTCCAAAGCCAATGTAGTCGGCGTGGGTTTAGGCTATCGCCATCATGCTGGCAAGCGAACGGATGAGCTGGCGTTGGTGGTCATGGTCAATAAAAAAGTACCCTTAACCCAGCTCGCCCCCGAGGATGTCATCCCCACCAAATTGGAAGGGGTTCCGGTTGATGTTCAAGAGGTGGGAGAACTGAAGGCTTTTTAATAAACAGACCTGGTGCTGTATGAGCAGTCAATTGTTCATCACAGAACACCAGGTCTTGGTTCCGTATTGTATGCCCCCGGATAGGATCCGCGAGGGGCTAAGTGTAATTAAACAGTGATTTCCTCGCCTTCCTCAGGGATGGAGTAACCAAACGACCGTAATCGTTTCTTTAGGTCTGCCAGCGATTTGCGACCGAAACCATCGATGCTGAGCAAGGAAGCCTCCCCTAAAGCCAACTTATCCAGCGCCTGGCCAACGTTGACAATACCTGCCTTGGCCAGTTTGTCGGTGACACGCGGTCCTAGGTCAAGCTCTGTAATAGGCCGCTCTGGGGATATGCGAGCTGCTTCGCGAGCTTCGACCTCGCTTAAATATTGCTGTCGGGCCTGTAGCTTCTTATAGAAGCGATCGACCTGACCTTCGGTATCCACGATGCGCTGCTCACCAGTGTAGAACGGATGACAATTTGAGCAAACATCAGTATGGATGACTTTCTTAGTCGAGCCGGTTGTCCAAGTATTTCCGCACGCGCAGATCACCTGGGCATCCGGGTAAAAAACGGGATGGATTTCGGATTTCATAAGTTAACCCTTTAACTTTAATAGCCTTCTTTCCACATATGTGGAAGACATCAAGCAGTAGGCTCGGGAATCACGCTAACGCGCTTGCGGTCATCGCGTATAGTTTCGTAGACCACAATGCCATCGCTCGTAGCGAACAGAGTGTCGTCTCTACCGACGTCTACATTGCGACCTGGTTTAATCCGCGTGCCGCGCTGGCGCACCAGGATGCTTCCAGAACTTACATATTGCCCGCCAAAGACCTTAACGCCCAGGCGTTGAGACTGACTATCTCTTCCGTTGCGGCTGGAGCCGCCACCTTTCTTGTGAGCCATAGTTACCTCGCTATTCCAGCGTAATGGAGTCGATCAAAATCCGGGTATATTGCTGGCGATGCCCCTTTTTGACGCGATAACGTTGCTTGGGCCTGTACTTAAAAACCACAACCTTCGGACCTTTCACCTGAGAGATAACTGTGGCCTGTACTTTGGCACCTGCAACGAGAGGAGTGCCAACTTTCACATCATCGCCATCGACCACCAGCAAGACGCGTTCCATGTCTAGCTGGTCCCCTTCATCAGCCACAAAGCGGTCGACATCGATTGTGGCCCCTTCGACGGCTTTATACTGCTTACCGCCATCTTCAACAATGGCATATTTCATTTGAAATTCCTCCAAGCTTCACTTTGCCGTAGTCCACGCGCTCCGATCGCTTCCAGCATCCACCAAGAAGGATGCGCCCAGGTACGGGAAAGTTGGGGGTACAAGATATAGCCCCAGCAGCTTGCAGCCGGGGCAGTGCGAATAGGGATTATACCTGAGAGGCGGCTGGTTGTCAACAGATGCGACTGAGGTGCAGACAAATTGAGATAGTGGGATCATGGATCAGCCTCGTGCCCACTTAATGAAAATTGAGGTGGCTTGCCACCCAAAAGCACGACCAATTCTTCCAGG
>DATCYX010000331.1:0-3018 GCA_036526235.1 Anaerolineales bacterium
ATATTTCTTTAAATGCCAATAGCAGATTCTTATCATGAGGACGGCATTTGCGAATTTGCAATGGGAGGTGGTTCTCGCCCACATAAACCGTCATTCCAGAGCGCATACGTTCGGGAAAATCGGTGATGACATCCATCAAAATTTCGCCGCTCACGCCATGCGGCCGACGCAACCTGCCTACCACTAAGAAGACAGGCTCGCCCGACGGAGGCAAGCCTGTTGTCTGCTCAGATGACGGTTCGGAAAAAGTCATCGCGGCTCATCTACATCGAGGGAAGCGCGCTTCCCTTCTTGAGCAGCCGCCACACGCAGCAAGATACGCATGGCATTTGCCACCCGTCCGCCCTTGCCGATAACGCGCCCCATATCTTCCTTGGCGACCTTGAGACGCAGGCTCATTGAGGGACCCCGCTGGAATTGAGAAACCTGCACCTGGGTAGGATCATCCACCAGTGATGTTGCAATATATGAGATTAATTCCTTCACCATCCGCCTCCTATCAAGTTATCAGCAGAGAAACTACACCCTGCTTGGTCAGCTTTCCTGTTATATACAAAAAGCGTCTTTGGATCAGGCTTACTTAGCTTTACTGGCGCGTCTTGGGGCTGATGGGGTTTGCCGCAGCTTCTGCGGCAGCTTCGGCCAACAGGGTCTCCAATTCTTCACCCTGCTTATAACGTGCGTAACGGTCAAGCAAACCCGTGGTGCGGAACAGTCTAGCCACTGAATCGCTAGGCTGAGCTCCCTGGCTCATCCAGTGGTATACGCGATCCTCCTTCACCAGAATAGTGGCTGGAACTGTGCGCGGATTATAGGAACCTAGGATTTCCAGGAAGCGCCCATCGCGCGGACTTTCTTTGTCTGCAGCCACAATGCGATACGTTGGCTGGCCTTTGGCTCCCATGCGGCGCAATCGAATTTTTACCATTGAACTTTCTCCTTCAATAAATATGTTCTAAATATATCTCAAAATGGTTGGGGTATTTTACAGCGGAAAGTCCAATGCAAAATACCTGCTCATTTTGTTCTTGCCTTCTAACCAAACAAACGTGGTATGCCGCGTTTGCCCGATTTTTTTAATGATTTAAAGAGGCGCTGTGCATCGCGGTATTGCTTGATCAGACGATTTACATCCTGAACATGCGTACCGGATCCACTGGCGATTCGACGCCGACGGCTAGCGTTGAGGATATCCGGCTTCCGCCGTTCATCCTTGGTCATCGAACCAATGATGGCTTCCGTCCTTTTAAATTGTCTCTCGGCATCTTGTGGATTGATCTGCCGAGCCATTTGGCCCATCCCGCCGGGAAGCATGTCCATCAACTGTCCCAATGGGCCCATTTTGCGCAATTGGCTGAGTTGGTCGGCAAAGTCCTGCAGAGTGAACTCACCAGAGAGCATCCTGTTTGCCTGCTCCGCGGCCACCTTCTCATCAAAGGCTGCCTCAGCCTTTTCGATCAATCCGATCATGTCGCCCATGCCGAGAATACGGGAAGACAGGCGAGCCGGATCGTATGCCTCAATGGCATCCAAGGCTTCACCTGTTCCCAGGAACTTGATCGGCACACCAGTGACCGAGCGAATAGATATTGCCGCACCGCCACGAGCATCGCCGTCCATCTTGGTCAAGAGCAGGCCTGTCAATGTTACCACATCGCGAAATCCTTTGGCGATATTGACCGCCTCCTGGCCAATCATGGCATCCACCACCAGCAGGGTCTCGACCGGATCGACGCGACGCCTAATCTCTTGAAGCTCGTTCATCAACGCATCATCCAACTGAGAGCGCCCGGCTGTATCTAAGATCAGGACGGTAAAGCCTCCCTTTTGGGCTTTGTCGCGTGCGCGGACCGCCAGTTGAGGAGGCTGGATGCCCTCTTCGAAGTGCACGGGGACGTTCAGGCGCTCGCCTAAAGTCTCTAGCTGGCGCACCGCCGCCGGCCGATAGGGATCGCAGGCTACCAACATCACCCTCTCACCCTGGGCGCGTAGTAGGCGGGCTAGCTTACCAGCTGCCGTGGTCTTTCCAGAGCCCTGCAGACCGACCAGCATAATTGTGCGCGGCTTGGGGCCACTCAGGTCAAAGCGGTCTGGAGCACCCAGCGTGGCAATCAACTCTTCGTTAACGATCTTTACCACCTGCTGCCCTGGGTTGAGCGCTTTAGATACCTCATAACCGATGGCGCGCTGGCGTACCCGAGCTACAAAATCCTTTACGACGGCATAATTGACATCAGCTTCAAGCAGCGCCAAGCGCACTTCGCGCATGGCGGCATCCACATCGCTCTCCGAGAGCTTCCCTCTCCGGCGAAGTTGCTTGAAGACATTTTCGAGACGTTCGGTCAGGTTCTCAAACACAGCATTGCATTTTAGTATGGAAGCAAGGAATGGTCAAGTAGACATTTAGAAAAACCGCGGGGCAACGAGAATGGAAGTTGGATCTCTTAAACAAGTGAACGCCCGATGAAAATAATTCAAAATATTGGTTATAATTACATTCAAAGGATTGAATATTGTGCTTCAAGATAAATCTTCACCCGTGATCGATGATCCAGCCAAGCTATTCAAAATTCTCATGCACCCGGCTCGGTTGTCTATATTGGATATTTTACGCGATAGTGAACACTGTGTCTGCCACATGGAATCACACCTGGGGTACCGGCAGGCATATATCTCGCAGCAATTGATGGTCTTACGCGAAGCCGGCCTGGTGGAAGATCGCAAAGATGGGCTGAACGTTTTTTATCGTGTGACCGTCCCAACCCTTTACGAGGTAATCGATGTGGCGCGTAAAATCACTTACGTCGACGAGCAAATACAGGAACACGATCCCCACCACGAAGCAAAAGCAGCTTCCTGCCCTTGCCCCAAGTGCAATCCAGCCGCTAAAAATGTATCTTGCTAAGTCCGTACAGCAGATGTCATAGCAAACCTGTGATTTTATTCACTATGTCTAATTAATTGAAAGAGATATACTATATTCAATGATTTGAATATAACTTCATGCATAGGACAATG
>DATCYX010000332.1:0-6089 GCA_036526235.1 Anaerolineales bacterium
TTGCTGACGGCAATGGTTAAATCTGGTTTACTATAAGCCCACTTCATCATCCATTTTTGGAATCGATTGCTGGGATGAATCCCATGCCAGATAGCACACCAGGGTAACTTTGAGCCATTCCTGTGCAGAAACCCGCGCACTGCTTGCGCAGCAGCCGTGAGCCAAACTAATCGGTCTCCGGTTACGACCAGCAGATCAGGTTTCCATTGGATCACAGTTTGCTGCAATTGCTCCCATCGATACCGTAAATCGGCGACCTGGTGCTTCTGGCGCTGTAGCTGAATGATTTCAAAAGGCTGAGCGTGATTAAATTGATCTATTTCGCTGTGGCTCACATAATCCTGGTATGCCAGCACAAGCACACGCCAGTGTGACATGCTCATTTGCAAAGCCATTTGATAGGCATGTGTGCCTATCCCACCCGGCCCCGGTGGGAATTCGCTGGAGAAGATAAGGATGTTCAAAATTTATCCTCTCCATAATTTGCCTGGGATAATCCAAATAACATAGATACGACTGACAGGCGCATCGCGGCGTGGGTCATATCCAGCAGCGCCCAGGTCGCAAATGCCAGCGCTAAGAACCGATCTAGGCGCGTATTAGATGCTATAAAAATTCTTGTGGTCATCAAAACCAGAAATAATGAGGCTGCCACTCCCAAAAGGCCATGCTCAGCCAGGAGCCTCGTAAATTCGGTGTGCGCGACTTTGGCAATACCCCCATAGGTGGGAGTATAAAAGACTGAACCGCCGGGACCTACCCCAAAGATAGGATTCTCCAAGAAAGTACCCAGTTGAGACTCGATGATCTCGTCACGTCCAGTGGGATCCAGATCTGTAAAACGCTGACGCAGGGTCCCTTCAGTCCAGACATCAAGCCTAGGTAAGACGAAATATCCCAGGATGACAATTGCGATGGTGCCAAAGAATACAAACCTGTTTATGCTCTGTCTTTTATGGGAGAAAGCCAGGGTAGCAAGCGGCAGAGGGATAAGGAGGTTGAATACCCCACCACGCGAATAGGTTAAGATACTTTGCAGGAAAAAGAGGATGCCCAGTCCAAACAACACCAGCCTTTGGTTTCCCGATAAATATTCCTCAAGGAGAAAATAGGTATAGATCAGTAAAACACCCAGGCTCAGCATACCGGATACCTGGTTAGGTCCATAACCACCGCTGGTAACAAAGTTGGAACCATCTGAAAAAGCAATTGTCCTTGCACTGAGGGTTGAATACATTACCAGTGCAGAAAGACTTCCGATAGGTACGAGCATCACCAAAAGGAGTCTGCGCAGCTCTTTTTCTTTGAATGTGTATTGGACAAAAAATAATACACTAAGAGTTAACAATAATGGACCTGAAAGGTTGAAACTGATCCTTTCGCGAATGTAATCCAAACTAAAGCCCCACCCGATCAGCATGAAAATCCCGGGCACCTGGGCAGTCATATAAAGAATGGGAAGAGCACTCAACCGCATACGGTATCGCAGCAGGGCCAGGAAAAACAATAATCCCGCGGCATATTTGCCGAATTCCCAAAAAACGTTGGCGTTCGTCATTCTCCATAAAATCTCTGCCGAAGCTATATAGCCAGCGACATAGATCAGACGGGTAGGCGTCGCATCATGGTAAAGGACATACAGGCCAAAAAGAAGTGCGCTGATTGCACTGAGTGTAGCCAGGATCCGAAATTCCCTCAGAAAAAATACGAGCAGAATATGGAGTGCCATCGTTAGCAGGAAAATTGAGAACGTTTTCTTTTCTGTTGTGTCTTCGGTTAGTAAAGCAGGCTGAATTAAAGTTCCGGTCATTTGGTCTCACAGTTTAATGCTGGTATTACTGGAAAGTGCTTCATGAACCTTTTTGCTTCTCGCTGACGGGTAAAAATTGTCCACAGCGTGTGTGGTAATGCCATTGCTGCGTAGACACCCTTGCTGAGTTTTCGAAACTTATTACCATTTGAGACAAATGTACCAAAGACTGCCAGCCATTGAGCTTCACCAACCTGGCGTGGTGAAAAATAGCGCAGTCCAAGGTATAAATCGGACACACTGGGCAGGTGGCGATGAGTGATGCGCATCCGGCTGCTGGCCCGAGTGACCATCCGGGCTTTGTGGATACGCAGGCCACCGCTCGGTGCGTGGTGGTGCAGCACCTGGATCTCTGGTGAAAGCATCATCAACGCGCCGCTCAGATAAATACGCATGCCCAGGTCGCCATCCGCCCGCTGGCCGCGCTCATAGGCCAAGTCAAACAAGCTGCTGCGCTCCAGTACAGAGCGATAAATCAGCGTATTATTGGTTGGAAAAACATCGCTAACCCGCTGGAAGGTGAAATCCTCTGGAATTGGTCCTGCACCCACTTCATTGGCTACTCCGGATGAGACCGCTGCATGGCTCTGGCGCAAATGCGCCAGGTGAGCCGCAATTAATTCAGGGGGAATTTCATCGTCATCATCAAGAAACAGGATAAACTCTCCGCAGGTAGTCTGCAGACCCGCATTGCGCGAGGAGCATTGACCAGGTTGATCCAAGTTGATGAGCTTCAAGGGCAGATCCTTAAATTCGTCATAAAATTTGGGAAGGCGCTGCCTGGCAGGTGTTTGATCAACGACGATGATCTCAGCAGGCGGTTGCGTCTGGGTGCGCAGCTGGGCTAAGAGCATTTTGAGATAGGCGTACCGTTCCAGGGTGGGGATGACCACCGAAACACGCGCATTGTCTTTAATTGCAGGGTTGTCTCCTGGCAGTGCGGTCCTTTCCCCTGGCGAACGGAAAGGTGATGGATCCTGGTACCCGGTAAACCTTCGCAAAGCAAGGCTCGCCCTGATAATATCGCCCCAGGGTGCAAAGCCGCTGAGCGCAGCCCGCAAGCAAGACCAGTTCGTCCATTTGTATCCAAAGCGATAGCGCATAAATCGCAACTGGTCTTCGAACGGCAGCTCCACACCTGATGGTTGTTCTCCAGCAATACCAGGCAGCAGCGCTGGCAAATGACGCATTACCACCCCGCGTCGGATACAGCGGTGGCCCCATTCCAATGCCGCAGCCTCGAGGGTGAGAAAATCCATCCGCAGAAACCCCATTTTCTGCAATACCCTGGTACGCACCAAGCAGGCGCGCAACGATACGCGCCAGGATGTCGCTTCCAGCAAGGGGGAGGGATCACAGTTTAGCATCCAGGTGGGGTTCACAAAATCGATGATGCCCGGAAGCCCGCGCATGCCCAGTAGCAACCCTGCATGCCAGAGGTCACCAGAGCCAGCCAGCGTGGCTTCAATTACTGAGGGGTTGGGCAGGTCCAAGGCAGCATCCCAGAACAACCAGGCATCCGCCTTATTTCCGGGCAGTTGCTGGGCAAGTAAATCGTTTAAATCCAGGACATCTGGCGTTGACGAAAAGACCGGCCCCAAAGGCCATTCAGGCAGCGCCACCGGGTTTTTGTCCACTAAAAGAACGAGGTTAATTAGCATGGTTTAATACGCGGCGGTAAAACTGGTCAAACCGATTGATTTGGTCGACAAGTGCGAATTGAGATGTTACCCGTTCCCGACCTGACTGACCCATGCGCTGGCGCAGGCGGGGATCCTGCGCCAGGCGGGATAATTTCTCAGCCAGGGCCTGGGGATCCCTGCGCGGCACAATAAAACCGGTTTCTCCATCTTCCACATTTTCTCTCAATCCACCGGCATCCGTGCAGACAACCGGCAGCTGAATGGCCTGGGCTTCTAACACAGCATTACAAAACCCCTCTGATACCGCCGCGTGTAGGAGCACATCTGCCCAGTTCATCTGTTCGATCACCTGCGGGTGGGATAATCCGCCCAAAAATTCGACGCAATTTTCTAATCCAAGTTGATGGCGGGTGAAGGCCAGCGGCTCAAGATACGCTCCAGAGCCGATGACCCGGTACTCGCATTCCACACCAGCATCCTGCAGCAAGCGAACCGCCTGCAGGGCAAAATCATAGCCTTTCTTCCATTCCAAGCGGCCCACGCTCAGAATCCGCAGGGGACGTTCTACGGTGCCCAGAGGTTCAAAACTACCGCGTTCTTCGGGTAAGAATTTTTCGATGTCAATCGCAGGGGGGATGAGCTCATGAGCCTTATTGGGAGGGCAGCCTCGACGGACGGCGCGCTGCCACAAGTCCTGACCAAGCAGGTGCAGGGCGTCTGCATGGCACCAGACAGAGCTGTAATAACCCGTGTCACCCAGGCCGGAGAAGTTAAGATCGTAGCCGCGAAAGCTGACCGTGACCTTGCAGCCCAGCAGCTCTCCAATATCCGCCTGCTCGATTGCCAATGCGCCGAACTCAAAATGGATCAGGTCCGGTCGTAGGACAATGAAGGCTGCATCCAGATAAAAACGGCGCAAACCTTTGATCCACCCCCAGCGGCGGATAGCCAAACGCAGGTAGCGCAGGGTGCCGTCCGGGTTGGCGAAGAGGCAGGCAACCAGCGCTGCGGGAAGCCGGGCCAGCGCCAGCCAGCGCGGGCGGTGCGGCCATGTACGGTGAACACGCTTCCTAATTCCCAGTTTGTTTAGTGCCGGGTAATTGAGCCACTGCGCTGGGTTACTTTCATAACAAACGATATGCACGTCCCAGCCCATGCCAAGCAGGCCGAGAAATTTCGAGACCAGGAAGGTCTCGGAAAGCATGGGGAAGCTGGAGATAAACAGTATGGCGCGCATATTTTTCTACAGATTGCCATCCGAATCATAAATATCGTAATGAAAGTTACCGTATCCGCTCAACGGACTGTCTGGATAATAGATAATCTTGGTCGGCGTGAATTTTTTGAGAAAGCCAAGCTTGCCCAGCCAATCACGCTCATCATTATCATTGGCAAACGCAATTATGGTATGTGAATCACGCTCCTTGGCCAGTTGATATATGCTCGAGAACAACAATAAGGCATTTGCAAAATCGCGGGCATGCCATTCATATACATAAAACTGGTTGGGGGTGCTTTGAAAGACCGCGAAGGCATCCGGCCCGGAATAGACCGACTCTAACACCGGCGAAAAACCAGCCAATCCCCCGCCCCGCCATTGAAGGAATGCAGAGTCGTGAAGGATATGCGGAGATTGCAAGTCATTACTCGATATAAACTCAGCGACCTCCATCCAATCCCCAAGGCGAACCGCTGTTGCATGGTTCGATCTTCGAAGTTTTCGCGCCTGGAATCGAATCAGGGGGGCTGCTATAGTCGACAGCCATGGCGCGAAACGTTTTAATCCTGCGGGTAATCGTATTTCGATCTCCGATTCAGGTTTCAATGGAAGGAGCATTTGCCATGGGCCGTTAACAGGCCGAAAACCAAGGCGGGTCATGGCCGCATCGGCCAGTGGACTTGGGTCACTGCCCAGAGTGACCATCGGGCGGGCCATGCCGGTTGCAAGCAATAGGGAACCAAACCCTTTTCTGCGCACAGATGGATCGACTATTAAATCGCAGGCCCATTGCGCAGGATGTCGTTGCTCACCCGCCATTAAAGTGACTGGGATCAATCCCAATTGGCCAACGACCTGCCCATCTATCACCGCAAGCAAAAATCCATCAACAGGTCCATGCGCACCTCCCCGGAATTTCCACCTGTTATAGTCTGGGATACGCCTCCTAAGTTTATGAGGCCACATCTTTTCGGCGAATTCAACGTGTGCCTTCTCGTATTCCTCCGAAAACGGAAACACGACTCCATCGGCCTGTTCCAGAAGGGCGTCTAATTCGCTACTCATGGAAAGTGTTCCCGAATTCAAGATATTGGCCAACACTTTGTACAACAAGCTGCCCGCCATCACGATAATTGGCAACGCTTCTTAAAAATATCTTGAGATGTTCAATGTTTTCCTCACGAGTGCGAGATAACCCGGATGGGTGCCCGACAACAACAAGGGCAGATTCTGTTCGGACGGCCTCCGCAAGCAATGCCCGTCCCTGTTCATCAAAACCAGTAAAATGCTGTGGAACGCAGATCATTTTATTTGTAACGTCCCACTTGCGATCCAGGGCAGGATGATGCTGCCGGCGCAAACGTTGTAAAAGTGTGCGATACGATACACGGAACCATCGGTAGCCTGTCTTTTCCGC
>DATCYX010000333.1:0-6543 GCA_036526235.1 Anaerolineales bacterium
CAACCGGTACCAGGCGCTCCAATCGCCGTCCGTCAACCCCAAGGCCAGCAGGCCCTGCGTCACTGTGTGCCGAGCGAAACTGAACAGTTCCCCGAACACTAACCCAACCGCTCGCCGATAGGTCCGCTCTTGTCGAAAGGCTGCACGATGCGCCTCGATCAATTCCATCAATGCCTGCAATAACTGTGGTATTTCGGTTGAAAATGTGCTATCCTTCATAGGGGATGCTCCTTTCGGTAAGCGCGGTTGTGAGAACCTACTTTACCGAATTAGCATCCTTTTTTCAATACCTTTCTCCAAAAGGCCAAACTCGAGCCCTGCCACGTATCCAGCTGCGTAACTTCTATTAAATAAACATCCCGCAGGTGACACCTGCGGGATGTTAAAGAGATCAATTATTTTCACTATTTATCTCATCCGCTAGGCAGGATGTTTTGGGATCCTCCTGGAAGGCTCTCAGGCAGGAGGGCAAGCAAAAGTAAAGCCTCCGCTCGCCGAAGACGGCTGTGGGTGTATCGTCTTCATAAAAGATAATCCCTTTGCAGGCGGTGTACACAGGGCTGCCTGACTTAGGGGTTGGCGCATTTTGTGGCTCGCTCATGCTTCGCTTTCATCCTGCAAATCTTCCAGCAACTCGAGATCCTGGCTAAGGCTGCGACTGCGCAAAATCAGGCTGGCAAGGTAAATAAGCATTACCCCAAAGATGACGACATAACCAGCAATCATGTAACCGCTGGTTTCGGCTGGGTGATCGGGTAAGTACGGCAGAAATAGCATCTCTTTCTCTCCTTATATCATCGCTTTCAACTTAAGTTGCTCAACCTTCTCGGCAAACCTGCCCAGGCGGATACGGTGCCAGAGCAAATCGGCAAAGATGAAGGTGAATGTCAGCAAACTGAAGAGGAAAGTTTGCAGCATGAGGGGAGTCATGTCAAAGGCGCCTTCGGCACCGGGCTGATTGGTGCCGATCACAACCGGGTGGATGGTGCGAAACAGCCGTGCTGAAAAGAAGGTCAGGGGGACGCTGAGAAATCCGACGATGGCATACACAGCACCAAAGCGGGCGCGCCGGTCGGGGTCTTCGATACCCTGGCGCAGCATCAGGTAAGCGGCGTAGATGAGCTCCATGATGGTTGCTGTGGTGAGACGAGGATCCCATGTCCACCAGGTGTTCCAAATGGGGCGTGCCCAGATTGACCCTGTGACGATATTGATAAAAGCAAATACCATTCCGATTTCAACTGCTGAGAGTCCGACAATATCCCATTCTCGGCGCCCGCTGCGCAAATAAACGATGCCAGCTATAGCAGCCACCAGAAAGCTAAGCATACCTACCCAGCCAGCCGCAACGTGGAAATAAAAAACTCGCTGCACTTGGCCCATCACCGCTTCCATGGGAGCGTAGAAGAAAACCATGCTGGTGGCAACGACCAGCAGGATAACGGTGACAACATCCAGAATTTTCAATAAAGTTGGTTTGCTACCCATAAAATCCTCCTTGTTTTCGGAATCAGAGAGTCTAGTATCGAGATTAATTGCCTTGCGATAGACGAATCATGTATCTCGAATCCCTACTCTCATAACTCTAATCTCTATTCTTCCACCACATAATCGAACACCATAAATGCTACGGCAGTAAAGATGACATCATAAACGATGAGCAGGTTGATCCAGGGCATGATTTCGTCGAAGGGGATGCCTTGCAAGTATCCTCCGCTGCCCTTGACTGACGCAATCACGACCGGGATCACAACCGGGAATAGCAGGATCGGTAGCAGGATGTCGCGGGTACGTGTCTGCACTGCCATGCTCGCCAGCAACGTGCCCACCGCCACATAGCCTACCGAGCCCAACAAGATGACCAGCAACAAGCCTGGCAGGAACAAATTCGTATTATACAGCACGCTGTAGATCGGCAGCACAATAATTTCAACCAACAGCATGAAGATGAGGTTGCCCAGTGTTTTCCCGAAGTAGATGGCGCTGCGATCTACCGGTGCCAGGAGCAGGCCATCCAGGCAGCCGCGGTCTTTTTCGATTGCCATGGAGCGGTTCAAGCCCAGCGTGCCAGCAAATGTGAAGGTCACCCACAGCACACCAGAGGTGACGTTGGCGCGCTCTCGGGCATCCAGCTCCAGGGCGAAGTTAAAGATCAAAATTACCAAGAGAGCAAAGACAAGCATGGAGGAGAGCAGCTCTCGGCTGCGCAATTCGGCAGCCAGGTCTTTCCATACCACGGCTCCCATGGCGCGCAGAAAGCTAAAAGCAGCTCTACCCTCTAGCGGGTCCTTGTGGGCCATCACCTGGGGGGTATCGCTCATGCCGTTCCCCCGTTGACCGCCTGGCGGTAGAAAGCCAGCAAGTCTCGCGTATCAATTTCTTCACGCTTTACCGAAGCAGTGATCACACCCCGCGAAAGCACGTCGAAGCGGGATGCCAGGTCGGCAGCCCGGGAGAGGTCGTGGGAGGTCATCACGACTGTGCGGCCACGAGCAGCGACCTCCCCCAGGACGTTATCCAGCATGCTGCTTGCGTCTTGATCCAACCCGGTGTGTGGCTCATCGAATAGCATCACATCCGGGTCGTGTAAAACAGCTCGCCCGATTGCCAGGCGCTGCTGCATGCCGCGAGAGAAGGTGCGCACCAGGTCTCGGCGGCGAGGCCATAGGCCGACCAGGTTCAGCACTTCTTCGATGCGCATAGCCAGATCATTTATGCCGTACATGCGCCCGTAAAATTGCAGGTTCTCTTCAGCCGTCAGATCGCCATACAAGAGGGGCAGGTGAGAGACGACACCCAGGCGGCGGCGTACTGCACTGGCTTGAGCAGGCAGACGATACCCGGCGATGCGCACTTCTCCAAGGGTTGGCCGCGATAATGAAGCCAGAATGCGCAAAAAAGTGGTCTTGCCAGCCCCATTCGGGCCGAGCAATGCCACAAATTCTCCGGGCTCTACATGAAATTCCAGCCCGCGCAATACGGCCTTCAGGCCAAAGCGCTTGACGAGGCGGCGTACTTCGATCATGGGAATTGAGGGATGGGGTCAGGGGTATCCCTTACCCAATGAGCTCCTTCAACCTTCTCTTCAATTCGTCTCGCCGTTGTTGGTAGGCTTCATCAGGTAGCTGACCGGCCTGGTAGAGGTCATCCAGTGCGATGATGGCATCCATGAGACTATCGCTGGTCTCAAAGTCGGCCGAATCCGAAGAATCCAAAGCTTGCTCAGCATCCAGCGAATCGGCGCCGTTAAGGCGCGTGCGTCGATACAGCCACACACCAGCCATGATGAGCGCCAAACCGAAAACAGACAGCCCAACCAGCAGGCTTGTGTTTGAGCTGGTGGTCAGGGAGGGAGCACCAATGGAGGGTTTCCCGGTCAGGGTGAGTCTCAACTCGTCTCCCGCGGCTAGCCCGCCTCCACTGTAAGTGCGGTATTGTGTACCTTGTACGTCGCGAACGCCACTGTCCTGCAATATGTCGCTCTTGATCTTGATGTCGCCTTCGGGCGCAAGGATCACGATGGCATCCACGGGCATGGTCACCGGGTGAGCCAGTTCCAGGTTGCGGTCATAGGGCATCTCAAAGGCGAACAACAGCTCATAAGATCCAAAACCTGGGGGGATGGAGACAGTATCACCGAAACCGTCTGCGGTTTTAATATATCGCCCGCCTAACGCTCCATCCTGGAATTCCAGTTTCGTTGCTCCATCTGGGAGGGAAAAGACCACAGACGCTTCTCCTGGCTCAGGGGCTACCAGGGATTTATCGCTGGGGTTGGACACGATGTAGAGCTCGATAACCCGCACGGTTTTTGCGTCAACAAACTCGAAGAACAGGTGCAGTCGGTCGGCTTTTAATATTGAGGCATCGCTGGTGGTCTCGTATACGACAATAGGCAGATCCAAGATGTTGATGCCATCTTGGGCGATGCCAATATCGGAACCATAGGAGGTGCGCCCATAATTCACTGTAGCCAGAAAGACACGCCCGTCAGGCATCTGTATGTCAGGGAAGATAAATGAACCGTCTGTTTGTGTAGTGGTGGTCTGGGTCATTGCTACCTGCATATTGTCAAAGCCATGCAGTAGGATTTCCATTTCTTCAGGCAGCTCGACTCCAGCGGCGCTGATCACCTTGCCTGTCACTGTGCCAATGCCAGCAGGCACTTCCGCAATCGGAGTGGCAGACGCAGAAGTGGGTGTGGCTGCTTCTCCCGGAGTGGGAGTCTCAGCTACTGCGACCGGCTCATCTGGTGCGGTAAAGGTTAGCGATCGTAAATAAGCCGCCAGGGCCCAGATTTCATCCTCGGAAAGCTGCGCGCCGAAGGCCGGCATGGCCGGGGGCAGGCCATTTTTGGTTACCTGGAAGAAGTCGTCAGCCGATTTCTCTGCCATGAATGCTTGATCGGTCAAATTGGTTGGCGGTTTAGGACCCCCAGCTGCATCTTGCCCATCGCCTTTACCTGTCCCCCCATGGCATCTAGCGCAGTTGGCCTGGTAAAGCTCCTGACCTTGATCGACCAGTTCAGGGGGTGTGGTCAGGGAAAAAGAATAGGCCACCACATCCCAACGCTGGCGATCGGATAGGCTATTAAATGGCGGCATGAACTTCTGCAAGTTGCCCTGAGTTACCTGGGTATACCAGCGGGCCGGCGTGGACTGGCGAGCTAACTCAATCGAGCCGATGGCGGCTACCGGGTTAGGAAGCTGAGCTGACTGGGGGCCGTCGCCCAGCCCAGTATCACCGTGGCAGGGGGCGCATTTCTCCTCAAAAATGGCTTTGCCGCTCTCTAGATTAGGCGGCACCAGCGGGTAAAGGGGACCGCTGATCGGCGCGGGCTGTGTCACGGCGATGGGTGGTCTCTGCTCTGAGCCTGGTGGCGGAGTGATATCGGCTGCCAGGGAGAAGGAGCAAGCCGAGATGATCAGAGAAAACAGCAATAGTGCAAATGGAAGAAGAACAAAACGAGAAGTTATTTGGCGTAGCCAGCGAGGTTGAGATTGTCTGTGCATATTAAATCTATGATCACCGATAATGGGGTACTAGGCTATTGTAGCCCCGCAATTGGGGCAGAAACGATCGGAGGTTTGTACCGGACGCCCACACTGCGGGCAGAAGCCCCGGGCTTTCTCACTGCGCACGCGGCGCCGGCTGGCAATCAGGGCTTCCAGATCGTCATCCGGCGAGGTTCGCAGGATGCGACCAGGGCCACCATTAGAGGCGATATCGGCGCGGCGCGCGGCGATAACAGCCTCCAGCTGGGCCTCGGCCTCCTCTTCGCTAGTCTCCACCCCAAACGCATCTAGCTGGCGCAGGATATCAGCGCCGCGAGTTAGTAGGGAGGCTCGCTGCCCAGGGTAATCCGCTTCGGGGATTTTGCCAAGCGTGTAGTCAAAATCCAGCTCTTGTAGGGCGTTCAGCATGCGGTCGCGTTCGGCGAGTAAGCTGGAATATTGGTGCTCTTCCTGGCTAACCACCGTGGCTTGGTGCTCCAGGAGAGGACGGCCGATGAAGAGTCCGACCAGGACGAGTAAACCAAGGATAAGAAAGATTGAGCCGATGTCCATTTTACAGTGTTTAGAGATTAGGGATCATTGGGTTGCGAGTTGTAGTTTGTGGTGTACACGGTTCAAGCAAACTGCTCACTACCCTCCAGTTAATAGCGGATCGATGGCAGCTTTGATCTGCTCCAGAGAAGTGAACGGGCCTATCTGCACAAAGCGTAGCACGTTTTGCTGATCGATGATGTAGGTCTCTGGCACGCCCTGGATGCGAAAAGCCTGAGAGATGCGCGTGCCCAGGTCTGGCCCGTTGCTGTAGGTAATGTCGAACTTCTTTAGGTAAGCAAGGGCTTCAGGCTCGGTGTCCACATAATCTACGCCCAGGAAGACCACATCGCCGCGTGGCTTGTAAAAGCGCCAAGCAGCCTCCAAATCGGCGGCTTCCTGCTCGCAGGGCTTGCACCATGAAGCCCAGAAATTGAGCACGACTACCTTGCCTTGCAGGTCTTCCAGGTTGATCTGGGCGCCATCAAAAGTGGTCAGGGTAAAATTGGGGACCCGGTCGCCTACTGACACTGGCCCTTGCTGAGATCTCTTCAAACCCAGGGCAAGGATAACCAGCAAGCCCATCAACCCTACCCACACAAGTACACGCCCCCATTGAGGGCGAGTGCGTTCAGGTGTCTGTGTTACTAGGCTTTCTGATTGTTCCATATTACCTTTTCTTCAACTCTTCTTCTAAGCGCCGGACGTATTCGTCCGTTTGCGTGCTGGATGATGATGCGGCGGAATCCTCGAGGGGGGTTGGCTGCTTCCATGCTTTAAGAGCTCGATAGAGGATGTACACGCCAGCTGCGATAGCAAGTGGCGGAACCAGGTAGACAAGCCAATTTAGACCTCGCGCCGGGGGAGTAGCCAAGACTCGGTCGCCGTACTGGTCTACGAAATATTGCTTGATCTGTGGCTCGCTCCACCCTTGGCTGAGCTTTTCACGAATCAATTCTCGCCATTGGGCGCAGGCTTGAGTGCCGCAAACATCCAA
>DATCYX010000334.1:0-2516 GCA_036526235.1 Anaerolineales bacterium
TGTGGGTCTGGTTGGGAGCGCGGTGAGCGCCATTGACTACCGCATCACCGACCCTCAGGGTAACGATCTGGGCAGCGGTCAGGCTGAGGTCAATGCCCTGGGTGGCGTTGACTTTGTCTTTGCCTTGCCGCAAGCTGTAAACCTGGGATATGCTCAGCTCTACCTGCAAGCCCGAGGTCCGTTGGATGGTTTGAATAACACCCAGTATTATCATGGTTTCCAGATCCAGGAGTTTCGCAGGCCTGAGTTCGAAGTGAATGCACGTAACGAGACTCCCGGACCGTACTTTGCCGGTGGGCAGGCTGTGGTTGCCGTCGAGGCCAAGTATTACGCCGGTGGTCCGCTCCCCAACGCGGATGTCACCTGGCAGGTGACGTCATCCTCTGGGCACTACGCGCCGCCCAATTGGCCTGATTTCACCTTTGGAACCTGGCAGCCCTGGTGGTGGATGTACGAGCCGGTGTACGAAATGGATGTGTATTATCCTGAGGGTGGCGGTAATGTTGAAACCTTTACCGGAAAAACTGATGGCACAGGCACGCACTACCTGCGACTGGATTTTGATACCAGTGAACCCAGGCCGGTCAGCGTGCTAGCTGAGGCGACGGTGATGGATGTCAACCGCCAGGCCTGGGCGGGAGCGACCACCCTCTTGGTGCACCCGGCTGATCTCTACATTGGCTTGCGTAGCGAGCGCTACTTTGTCGAGCGCGGCACTCCGCTGGAGATCGACGTGATCGTGACGGACCTGGACGGTAACCCGGTCGTAGACCGGCGTATCGAAGTTCGGGCGGCTCGCCTGGAGTGGAAATACCGGGGTAACACATGGGGGGAGGAAGAAGTCGATATCCAGAACTGCACCCTGGGTTCAGCGCTAGAGCCGGTAACTTGTAGTTTTGAGACGCCGGTGGGCGGAAGCTACCTGATCACTGCCCAGGTTACTGACGAAATGGGTCGCAAGAACCAGAGCCAGTTTACCCGCTGGGTGAGCGGTGGGCAGCAACCACCTGCTCGCAAGGTCGTACAAGAGCAGGTTACCTTGATCCCAGATAAAGAGACTTACCAGCCGGGAGATGTTGCCCAAATCCTGGTTCAGCCTCCCTTCAACCCCGCTGAAGGCTTGCTGACGGTCAGCCGCAGCGGTATGGTTTATACAGAGCGCTTCCAGATCGAGGATGGCACCATCACTTTGGAAGTGCCTATCGAAGAAAGATACATCCCCAATCTGAATATTCAAGTCGATGTGGTGGGCGCCGCACAGCGTCTTGGTGACCAGGGCGAGCCCATTTCCGACGCCCCGCCGCGTCCCGCCTTTGCCACTGGGCAACTCAACCTGAACATCCCACCCTTGCAGCGCACCCTGTCTCTCCAATTGACGCCGCAGGATAAAGAGCTGGAGCCGGGTGGGGAAACGGTACTGGATGTCGTCCTGAGGGACGCCGCCGGCAAGCCTGTGCCTGGGGCAGAGCTGGCTGTGGTAGTTGTGGATGAGGCTATCTTGGCTCTGACCAATTACCAGCTTGCCGATCCGGTGAGTATTTTCTATACCCACCGCCCGGCAGATGTGATGAGCCTGTATGCCCGCTCAAGCATTGTTCTAGCTGACCCGCAGGCACTTGCCCAAGAGGCCAGGGTGGGGAATGTATTGGAAGTAGTGGAGATGGAAGCGGCTATGGAGGCGCCTGCGGCAGCCCCCATGGCGACGATGACCCCCGGGCTAGAAAAGGCTTTCGATGCTGCTGCCCCAACCCCCATCCGTGTGCGCGCAGATTTCAACCCCCTGGCGGTCTTTGCACCTGCGGTGCGCACTGATGCTGACGGACGAGCCCGCGTGCCGGTCAAACTCCCCGACAACCTGACTCGTTACCGGGTGATGGCTGTGGCTGTGGATGAAGGCCGACAGTTCGGTATGGGTGAGTCCAACCTGGTCGCCCGCCTGCCGTTAATGGTGCGCCCTTCTGCACCTCGCTTCCTCAATTTTGGCGACCGCTTTGAGCTGCCTGTGGTGCTGCAGAACCAGACGGATGAACCCATGCAGGTCGATGTGGTCGTGCAGGCTAGCAACATCGAGCTGACCGGCAGCGCAGGATTGCGCGTGAGCGTGCCGGCACGCGACCGGGTGGAAGTGCGCTTCCCGGCCTCTACCCAGCGGGCGGGTACGGCTCGTTTCCAGATCGCTGCCGTGTCTGGCTCCTATGCCGACGCGGCTACCATCGAGCTGCCGGTGTACACGCCTGCCACCACCGAAGCCTTTGCCACGTATGGCGTGGTTGATGAGGGGGCTGTGCTCCAACCTGTGGCTGCACCAGGTGACGTATTCTCTCAGTATGGCGGCCTGGAGATTAACACCTCCTCCACGGCGCTACAAGCCCTGACTGATGCTGTGCTCTACTTAGTCTCCTATCCATTTGAATGCACGGAGCAATTGGCCTCGCGCATCCTGGCAGTGGCTGCCTTGCGCGATGTGCTGACAGCTTTCAAAGCCGACGGATTGCCCTCGCCAGAAGCGATGGAGT
>DATCYX010000335.1:0-2347 GCA_036526235.1 Anaerolineales bacterium
GCGTGGCTTGTTCAAGATGTCGAGTCGACGCCCCACGAAATGCCAATCTGCATCCTTTCACACATCCCCATTGTGGCTGCATGCGAATACTTCGATGGCCCTAACGAGGATAGCGGCAACTGGGTTGTACCTGCAGCCTGGATGCACATTGATGCGCGTCGGTTCAGGCAGTTTTTCTTGCAGCACCCAAACATCCGGCTGTGCTTGAGCGGCCACACCCATCAGCTTGAAGCGCTCGATTACCTGGGCGTACGCTATCTGACAAATGGGGCGGTATGCGGGAATTGGTGGAACGGCACCTATTTGGATTTCCCCCCGGCTTATGTTATGGTGGATCTGTACCAGGATGGTTCTTTCGAAAGCATATCTGTCCATTATGAAAATGTATAAAAAAAGCGACGCTGTGTGCAGCGCCGCTAATAGAGATCGTGGATGGGGGGAGGTTAGGGCTTTTACGCCTCTACCTTCTGGGCAGAGCGGGAGCGCTCTTTGAGGAATTCAAATACTCCTGGTAAGACCGAGATGAAGATAATCGCCAGGATGACGAAGGTGAAATTATCCTGGACGAATTTCAGGTTGCCGAAGAAGTGACCGCCAAAGGTGAAGATGGCTACCCAGACTACGCCGCCCACCACATTGTAGGTGATGAAGCGCCCGTAGGACATAGCCCCGATGCCTGCCACGAAGGGTGCAAAGGTACGGATGATGGGCACAAATCGCGCCAGGATGATGGTCTTGCCACCATGCTTCTCGTAGAACTCGTGGGTGCGGTCCAGATATTCTTTCTTTAGGAAGCGAATCTCCCCGCTGAAAGCCCGTGGACCGATGTAGTGTCCAATCCAATAGTTGACTGTATCGCCGATAATCGCCGCAGCGGAGAGCAGCAGAAACAACACGATCACATTAAGCGATCCAAGCCCGGCGAAAGTGCCTGCGGCGAAGAGCAGGGAGTCGCCTGGCAGGAAGGGGGTTATTACCAGTCCTGTCTCCAGGAAGATGATTAAGAAAAGCAGCGCGTAGGTCCAGGCGCCGTAATTCTGGATAACAATACTCAGGTGCTTGTCCAAATGAAGAAACAAATCGATCAAATACGTAATTAATTCCATTTCAATCCTTTCATCTCGCTTTCCCCCTGAGGGAGTTCAGCTTGCTGAAGGCCATAGGCCTCCCAATTTCAGGCTTGCTCCCTTTTCCAGTACAGGTGGGGTGAGAGTTATCTTGATCAAAGTCCCGCCGATTATACTACAGCTTGAGGAGAATCTGTTGTGCGTCGCAGGCGCACATTAATCCACAGCAAGGTCGCCAGCCCGGCGATTGCCAGACCAACCAGCCCGTAGGGGACGATTTGGTAAGCCTGGGAAAGCAGATCCTGTCCAAGCTGGGCGGCGGGTAGGGAAAGATCTGCGATCACGATCAGCATGGTCAGGCCATTCCACAAGCCATGTAGCAAGACAGCCCCCAAGTAGGTGACACCCAGGCGAAAGTATCGCTTTTCTCTCCAGGCAGATGCCAGTGCCCAGCCGGTCAGCCCGCTGGTGAGGATGTGCACTACAGCGGTTCCGATGCGGGCGAAAACCAGCGAGACCCAATCGTTACCACTATCGGCAGACAGGGTTAGACTCTCCACCAGTGCATAGCCCGCTCCGCACAAGATGCCTGCGGTAAACCCTTCGGCTGGCGTTAGCCTCGAGCCCGCCAGGAACCATACCCCCAATGGCTTGATGGCCTCTTCGATCAAGGGTACGATGACCGCGGCAAAGGTAAAGGCTGAAAATATCACCAGCGGATCTTTGAGATAGGGGGAAATGATGTGGGCGATGAGCTGCGGCGAGTTGCCTGCTTGTCGCAGGCGCTCGGCAAGGATGGAGAGTTCGTCCAGCATGCCAGGCTGTCCTGACATCCAAATCGACCAAGTGATTACACCAGCCAGCAGAACCAGTACTTCTGCGAAAAGGATGAATAGCGGCGCCAGTACGCTGCCGCTCCCCAGCAAGCCCCAGGCGCGCTGGGGAGAACCGAGCGGCAGATCACGCACCGCCAGATAACTCAGCCACAAGATCGGTATGCCAATTGCCGGGACATGGAAGATTGGCAGGATGAGCTGTAATGCCGCCCCCTGTTGGGAGATCCACCAGCCAGCCAAAAGGAGCAGGGGCAAAGCGAAGATCAACAAGGTCGGTCGCAGCCATGGCGAGGTTGGCACTAAACGGGAAGGGCGGTGTCCCAATAAACGCTGCAAAGGGTAAACTACGGAGGGGACCAGCAGCAGTCCGATCATCACTCCAGACGATCCAAGTAATATAGGGATCGTGCTGTTGCCTCGCGCTTCTGCGGGCAGCAGCAGTTG
>DATCYX010000336.1:0-4211 GCA_036526235.1 Anaerolineales bacterium
GGCGACCACGTTTTCGATACGTCCTGCCTGCTGGACCTCGGTCTCCAGGCCAATGGCAGAAAGCTGCTGGACGAGGTAGTCTCGCACGCCCGCCTGCGCAGGTGAGCCGGCGGGATGCGGTTCCCGAGCGATGATCGGCAGGTGCAGCATAGCACGTTCGGCTGAGAAACGATCCGATGGCGCGCTGGCAGGTGTAACGTTTCGAGGGAAGAGTGGCGCGAGCGACGGGATAGCCACCAGCAAAAGCACGACAAGCAGTAGGGATCCACGGCCAGTCGGCCCGAGGCGCGTGATGAAGCCATGCACGGACGCAAGCGGAGAAACGCCAGGGCTTGCCGGGCTTTGCGCGCTGGCTGCCAGACCTGTGCTGATATTTTTGTTCGATTTGCCTTTCATAGTTTTATCTCCTTCTCAATCGCAATCATCTGAAAGAGATTGAATGCCATTGGTTTGGAAGGCTGCCAGATAATTTCCATGGTTTGGCTGCTAAACCTTGAGTGGTATGCAGTAATTGCGCAAGGTTTTAACATCTGGTTTAGGTTGTGCGAGTAGCCCTTGTGATCTGGGCTTCGATCGCAGGGGAGACGAGGGGTTTGACCAGCGGCTTCATCCCGAAGAGGAAGCGCATGACGTTATTCCGCCGCACCAGGTACTCGTACAGCCCCATGATGATGGCAAACGCGATGGGGACGATCAACAGCCATTTCAGCAGATCCGGGATGTTCCACTGCACGACGTAATATCCCACACAGAGCAATACGGTCTGGTGCAGGATGTAGAAGGGCAATACCGCCTCGTTGGCGTACTTAAGCAATGGCGTGCTGATGTTCAGTTGCTTCGTCCCGAAGCCTAGAAATGCCAGGATAAAGAACCAGGCGATCAAGTCCCTATGGGATTGGCCTAAGATTAATAAAACCGTGAAGGTGATGAGCCCGACGAGTGAGAGCCAGCGCAACTTTTGGATACTATGCTGGAGCTTTTCACTCGAGAAAAATACAAATCCGGATAGGAAGAAGGAGATATATACCCCCAGGTTCCAGCCAAATTTGTCAAATCCCAGCAAACTATCTGGGTCAATAAGTTTCCAGGAAAGGAGAATCAGCATTGCAAAGAGGTAGATCAACCCTGGCACAGCCAGGAAATCAGTAAACCTGCCCAGCAGGCGGGCGCCAATCTTGCTTTTCAACCCCAGGAAAAGCGGCAGGAAGACGATGCTGAATACGAACAACACCCCAAGATACCAAAGGTGCATGCCCACTATGTTGAAATTGCCACCAAAACCATATATCCCTTCAAAATAATGCGGGATAAACTCGAAATATGAGCCCGTAAATTGCCCATGTGTCAGGCGCTCCAGGTAGACCTGCAGTGAGGCGTGGGTAAAGGCGCCCACCATCAGGGGCACGAATAAGCGCAGTACCTTATCTTTGATGAATTTTCCAATCGTGCCGATACTGACTTTCCCCATGGCATAAAACAGGCTGGCGCCTGAGATGACGAAGATCAATGGCATCAACCAGCTTGATGCAAATGTGTTCCACACCTCCACCCCGAAGTACGTGCTGATGTTTTTTACGTGCCAGTCTTCCAAGTTAAAAAAGCGGCTGGAGTGGTAGATGAAGACAAAGAGAATGGCAAATACCCGCAGCCAGTCGAGGTCGTACCTTCTTTGATTAGATTTCTTATTCATGACTTAATCCTTCTTTCTGTAATTGCCTGTACTATTTTATCTACCGGTGTGCCTTTCACGATGAAAGCATCCACACCGGCCTGGAGAGCTTTCTTATGCGCCTCATCGTAGCTGTGTACGGTCAGGGCGACTACCCGGCAGGCGGGGTGTTGGGCTTTGATCTGTCGAGTAGCTTCGTAGCCATCCATGACTGGCATCTCCAAATCCATCAAAACCACATCCGGCTGTAGCTCTTCGATCTGCTGAATGGCTTCTAGACCGTTGGTTGCCTCGCCAACGATGTCTAGTTCTCCAGTAAGAGACAACAAAGTGCGCAGTTCCCGGCGCACCAGAGGGGCGTCGTCTACGATCAGTACCTGGGTGGCAGTCTTGGTTCGTTTGATAGTTGTTGATGTAGTCATTACTGTTTCTCTTTTCTTGGTGAAAGCTTGCTCTCAGGAGATTACGATCTTAATATAGGCGCGTTTGCAGCAAAATACATCTGGCTAGAGTTGTGTTTTGTCATCGGTCATGGGGTCGATTTTTATGGTCAGCCTTGGGATGGCATTGCTCCATCCCAGGTCTTAGGACTTTGGGAGTAGCTCAGGTTTGGCGCTATCCGCGAAGAGAGACGGGCAATGATGCGCTTTCCCGCTCAAGCTGGAAAACCCATATTATCTTTTCTTCGTCAGGACTTCTGTTGGGGGCGTAGCTGGGTGATGAGCGAGCGCAGTTGCTGGAGGGCGTTGCTGGTCATCTCCTGCAAACTGTTGAGCTGTTCTGGAACACGAGCCGGATTTCGATCCAGGAGCAGGCGAGCTGCCTGCGAGGTGAGGGTGATGCTGAAAATCACCTGGCTGACCGAATCGTGCAGTTCGCGCGCCAGGCGGTTGCGTTCGCGAGCCACAGACAGTTCTTCAGCCTGATCAGCGTATTCGCGTAGCTTTTGATGGGCTGCCTGCAGATCCGCGAGCAATGCCAGGCTTTCGGCCTGATCAGCTTGCGAGCGGCTATAGAGCAAATCGTACGAAATCAGAAAGGTGCAAACGGCCAGATAAAGCAAACCGAGCGCCAAACCCTCAGCCCACCCCATACCCAGGATCAACGTGATATTGAGCATGGCCGCGTAGAGAGTCATCAAGGGTATAGCTACCGGGCGCGAGAAGGCATGCAGGGCTTGTATGGCGATCGGAATGTACACGAGATTCGATATATCTGTAAAGGGGCGCAAAGTGGTTATCGCTACTGCCAGGACGGTTTGAAGGGGAAAGTATATAAAGCGATACCAGCGCAGACGATTGGATAGCAGCGGTTCAAGTGCATAGAGCAGGCTGTAGGCTGACAGGAGGAAAATGATAATTGTAAGAGCAGTCTGTCCCTGGAAAAAAAGAATCGTCCTTATGGCGACCACGACGATCAAAATGAACCCGATCAGGTAGCTGCCTTTGTATCTGCTGGCTCGGGGTTCGTATGTCATGTCTCACCGTCCGGCAAGCTCTGCTCGACTCGGATGCGCGTTCCCTGACCTGGGTGAGACTCGATCGACAAATGCCAACCCAGCTCGCGCGCCCGCTCAGACATGCCGGTCAGGCCGAGGTGGCCGCGCTTGCTCATGACTGCCTGGGTATCGAACCCCTGCCCGTGATCCTCGATTTCGAGATAGGCGGGCTTCTCGGACAGGTCGAGGCGGATGGTCGCTTGGCGCGTCTCGGCGTGCTTGGCGACGTTATTGAGCGCCTCCTGAACGATGCGATATAAACCGACTGCTTCTGGTTCGGGCAGGCCTGTCTCGTCGCGCACGTCCAGGATTAACTCCAGCCCATCGCGGGTCTGACGCTCTGCAGCCAACCTGCGCAGGGCAGCTGGCAATCCCTCGTCGGCAATCGACCTGGGGCGCAGCTGTGAGACCAAAGCTTGGATCTCTCGCATGGCACTCGTAGCCAACTCTTCTAACCGTTCCAGCTGACCAGAAACACGTCCAGGCTCTTTATCCAGCAGCAGGTGGGCAGATTGGACGGTCAGGTTCATGCTGAATACCGTCTGGGTGACGGAATCGTGTAAATCGCGCGCTAAGCGGTTGCGTTCCTGCTCAGTTGCCAGGTCTTCTACCTGTATGGCGTATTCCTGGAGCTGGCGGTGAGCGACTTGTAGCTCGCCAAGCATTTGCTGGTTCTTGTGGCGCGCCTCTTCGGCTTGATGTACCTGGTGGGCATAACCACCGAATAAAAAGCAGAGGCTGCTGTAAAGGAACGCCATCGCCAGTCCAAAGAGCCGACCTTGCTCGTCACCCAGCAACCCGCCCGTCATGAGCAAAGCAAATAAAGCGATCCAAAGAAAACCCGTGCGGCTACCAAAATACAGGACTGCCTGCAGGCTGAGCGGTACGAATAACAGGGCAAAAAAATCTTCAAACGGTTGGATGAACAGCAGTCCGGTTGCCAGGGCAGATTGAACCACCAGGTAAATAGGCATTATCCATGCCCGATTGGCGGTTCTCTGCCCGACTGTTGCCTTGTTAATCCAGGGTTCAGCCAGCAGGAGC
>DATCYX010000337.1:0-5362 GCA_036526235.1 Anaerolineales bacterium
CCAGTCCAGCCAGCAACAGGATGCCGAAAATGTCCAGAACCAACTCGTAAATCACATAAATGCCACCTGTCAGAAACTGGAAGCCAAAAAACAGGTGGGTTACATCCCAATCTACTGTCGCCACCACAGTGCCAAGGAAAAGCACAACCATACCCCAGAAGATGGTGAGATGCATGACCCCGGCATAGATATCGCTTGTAACACGCGCTTGCAAAACCCCCTCAACCCACAGCGATTTCAAGCGAACCAGTAGCTGGTCAGAGCGATTTTCCGGCTGCCCCTGCCGCCAGCGTCGAATGCGCTGGACCACACCATAGATCAGTATCAGCAGCGAAAGCAAGCCAAGAATATATTGACCAATCTCGGCCCATTGAGGAATGTTCCAGAAGGTCTCACGAATCGGCATGGTTTTAACCTGAACTCCCAGCTCATACTTGGATCGAACGAGATAGACGAATTTTGTCTACAAGGATTGGCACCAAGTCAAATAGATCGCACGTGAGGCCATATTTAGCTACGTTGAAGATCGGTGCAGCCAGGTCAGTATTGACGGCGATGATCACTTGGCTATCAACGATGCCCTCGACATGCTCAGGCGCTCCGCTGATTCCCAGCGCAAGGTACACAACCGGCTTGACTTGCCCGCCGGATTTGCCCACCAACCTGGTTATCGGCAGCCAACCCTGATCAATTACCGGGCGTGAAGCGCATACCACACCACCTAAGGCCTCAGCTAACTCTTGCACCAATTCGATGCCATCTTGGTTCTGGATACCGCGCCCCACTGCCACCAGCACATTCTCCTTGGTGATATCCACATCGCTAATCTCGGGTTCGATGTACTCTTTGAGGCGTACCGGCAAGTCTTCAAGGGGCGGAGCCTCAAGAGAGATAATCTCCGAGGGTTCTTCGCCACGCGCCTCTTCTGCCCTATAACCACCGGGGACCATTGTTACCAGGGCGGTGGTTGGGGGTAATTTACCCTGTGCCATGATTTTGCCGCCACAGATCTGGCTGCGAAACAACAACTCTCCATTCTCCACAAGCAATACCTGGCAAGCACTCACCAGTGGTAACCCCATCCGAATTGAAAGTCCACCAGCCACATCCGCCCCAATTGACGTGTCGCCAAACAACGCCAGGCGCGGATTGTATTCTCGAAGCAAGTAAGACCAGGCTTGTATGTACGCCTCCGACGTAAAATCAGCCAGAGCTGGATGGTCAATAGACAGCACACGATCAGCAGCCAATCCCTGAGCCAGATGTTGACCAGTATGGCCTAGCAAAACAGCAACTACCTCCCCACCCGCTTCAGCGGCAACTTGGCGAGCGGCTGCCAGCATTCCATACGAGAGATCAGTCACCTGACCACGCAGGTGTTCAATCGAAACAAATACATCCTGGTTCATCGCTAAACTCCTCTTCAGAGCGAATCAGATCACGTCCAATTCGTGGAGAATGGAAACCAACTTATCTGTAACCTGGGTGAGGTCGCCTTCCAACATGGTTGCCCCTTCGCCAGTTTCAGGCTGGAACATGTGCTCCACAGTCACTCCACCTTGCGGTTCTGATTCTCCTGCCGGGCGCTCATCGAGTGTGGTGGTCTTCATCGATTGGCGCACCTTGCTAAAGGCTACATAGCGCGGTGGCTGCTCTGCCGCCTGAATACCCAATACTGCCGGCAGGCTCACTTCCATTTCTGCCAGGAGCCCGGCAGGATATTCCTTACGGATGGTGGCTACCCCGTCGCTTACGGTGACACCAGCCACATAGCCCACATAGGGCAATCCCATCAAGGCTGCTACGAGGGGTCCAAGCGACCCATCCAGATCGTTGTGAGCTTGCACACCGGTTAATACCAGGTCAGGCTGTAGCTCTTGCGCTAATGGTAGAAAAGCGCGCGCTAGAGCGTGGTTATTCCAGCTATTATCGAACTTCCCACTGAGCTGGATCAGCCGGTCGGCCCCTTTGGCAGCAGCTGTGAATAGCGCATCATCAACCCCTTCCATTTCAGGAGCCAGTACCGTTACTTCACCACCATACTGTTCTTTGAGCAAGATAGCTTGCTCGATAGCGTGATCGTCGAATTCATTAATCTTCAGGCGCAGCCAGGTAGTATCAAGCTCTATCCCACTTGGGGAGATGCTAAGTTCTTCCACCAGGTCTGGCACCATTTTGATGAGGACTACAATCTTCATCGTCTGCTCCTCTCTCAAGAGCTCATTCACCCATCGACTCGGCTAGCAACTCAGCGACATCCCTGACAACCAGCCGTTTGGCCTTCTCAATCATCTTGATGGCATCTTCGAAGCGCGGCGGCTCGTAGGGGCAGGCGACCGCCAGTATTTCTGCCTCGGCTTGCACCGCCTCGCGGACGCGCCACTCAGACAGGCGCACGTGTGCCTTCTCCCAAGTGAACCCGTCCAGCCACATACCACCTCCACCACCCCCGCAGCACAGACCTGTCTCCATATGATGAGTCATCTCCACCAGCTTCACACCAGGAATGGCTTCCAGCAAGCGGCGCGGCGCGTCATACTCGCCATTTGCCCTGCCGAGGTAGCAGGGATCGTGGTATGTAACCCTTGCTTGAATTTCCTCCCGCAAGTGTGGTTTGAGCTGATCTAGTCTGTCAACCAGGAATTGTGTGTAATGCTTCACCGGGTAGACGATCCCAAGCTTTGGGTATTCATTCTTAAGGGCATTGTATGCATGCGGGTCGGTCGTTACAATTTGACTGAAGGTATATTTGTTAAAGACTTGCCCATTTTTCTCAGCCAACATCTCAAACAATCCGCGCTCACCTGCCAATCGCTGAGAATCGCCATCACTAAATTCTTCGGGTCCTAATATGGCGAAATCCACTCCGATGACATTAAACACTTGGGCCACAGCCTGGCTGACCATTTGGACGCGCGGATGGAAGGAGGCGTAGTCGCCAACAAACCAGAGGACATCTACAGGTCCTCCTACCTGGCTCATGATGCGCGCCGGCGGATCAATCCCCCTAGCCCACATGGCTCTTTTCCTTGGAGATTCGCCGAGCGGGTTACCATAACGTTGGGAATTCTCAAGGGCATCCTGCAATTCGCTGGGGACATTGCCAGCCAGAACCATTTCTTCTTTCGCTCGTGTCAATAGCCCGGGAGTGAGCGGTATTTTTGCTGGGCAGACCTGAGTGCAGGCATAGCATGAGACGCACATCCAGAGCGATTCATAGTTTATAACCCGCTCAAACAAACCGGCGCGCAGTGCAGCGATCATTTTGCCAGGCGGATATTCCATTAGATAGCCAAAGGGGCATACTCCGCTACAGGTTCCACATTGCAGGCAAGCCTGCATGCGCTGACCTTCCGGCAACTTAAACAAGCTGGAATAGAACATGTCATTGAAGGAAGGTCTTTGGGTAATGGACTTTGTAGCCACAGCAACACCTCCTGCTTACACTAGGCCAGGCAAAATAGATATAAATAGGTAAAACTCCCCCGGCCTAAAGCTTGGCGAAACCAATCCATGAGCACGCGAATGAGAATCGTGCTGAAAAGGATTTAGACAAATTTTGCCTATGCTATTCAGTTTTCAAGGCGGGAATGTGTGGTGTGTTATGAAAGCGAGGATGAAACCGCAGAAACGATCACCGAGATACTCTGCCAAGTGTGCGTTCTAGGGAGCTCGCGCTGATATGGGGCATGTATTATGTCACCTTTATTATGTGAAATATATCACAAATAAACCAGTAACAAAGCGCATATTCGGTTTGTGATTTTTATCACATTATCATATCTTTGGCATAAACAGTGTTCCAGCCCCTACATAGCATTCCCTCCCATATCTTGTATGACCACCGCATCAGTGAAGCCAAGCTTCTTTTCGCAACTGATATAATCCATCACGAAGCAAACCCCCAGACAGGAATACGCATGAATTCGGTCAGACCCCGGTGGTCATTTTATACCTATCTGCTTGTTCTCTCCATATTTGGAATCGCCCTTGTATTTATCAACACTTCCACTTATGGTCCAGGTATATCCAGTGATGGGCTGCATTACCTCTCCACCGCCGACAGCCTTATCAACGGCCGTGGCTTTACCAACTTTCACGGCGGCGTATATATCCTGTGGCCTCCCTTATATCCGCTGATTCTGGCAGGCCTAAGCATTCTGACAGGTCTCGACACGCTGATCATTGGTTGGATACTTAACGCCGTGGCCTTTGGCGTGACCATCTTCCTTTCAGGGGTTTTGCTGAAAACATGTTTTCCCGATCAACATGCATGGCAAGCGCTGGGTGCGGCTCTTGTATTATTCTTTATGTCCTATGTTGTGTTGGCATCCAACATCGGATCGGACCAATTGTTTGTCGTTCTCGTACTGGGATCTTTTCTGGCATGCCATCGCTACATGACAACCTCAAACCGTGGCGCTTTGTGGGTCTTGCTGATCCTGGTTGCCCTGGCTCCTTTGCAGCGTTTTTTGGGGGTATGCGTGGTAGCAGTTGGCGCCCTGGCTGTTTTTATCAAACATATGAAACAGCCTATCAAAGCAACCGT
The DNA here is from genome assembly GCA_036526235.1 of Anaerolineales bacterium. GTDB lineage: Bacteria > Chloroflexota > Anaerolineae > Anaerolineales > UBA4823 > DATCYX01. The sequence continues at coordinate 4,550 of DATCYX010000337.1, forward strand.
CAAAGCGATTGCTTTCGGCCTGGTGGCCTCTCTACCAACCTTAGTCTGGGTAATCGGACGTAACTATCGCCTATATGGCAGCCTGACAGGACCGCGACAACTGCATAATGCCTTAATCGTTGAAAATATCGCCTACTGCACGCGCCAGATCTTGCGCTGGTTTGTGCCATTGAGCGTCATCGACCGGCTACCTCTCTGGGTCCTCCCGGCGCTCGTTCTGGTGGTTTTGCTGCTGTTTGCCCGCAAACGCCACTGGGCATCCTTCTTCAAGCAGCTATCCGATTCACCCCAGTGGATCATGATCACCTTTTCAGCCATCTATTTGGTAATAATCGTCCTCACCACCATCACTGGTGATCACCTCCATCCCCATGACGATCGCTTTCAATCCGTTGTCTTTCTTCCTGTGCTGGTGCTGCTTTTCACAGTTTTGCAAGAGCTGATCATTGCCCCCCTGGAAGAGCGCAAGCTCAATCTTACCCGGCCTGTGCTGGTATTCCTGATCTTAGTCTGGTCTATTTACCCTGTCTTCACCCTGTGGAAATACGTGCAAAAATCCGTCCAAGACGGCGAGGCGATCTACAACCTATACAACCTGCGAGTTTACCAGGAATCGCCGGTAATTCGCTATCTCAAGGAGCACCCGCCCGAGCCCGGCATCCCACTCTACAGCAATGATTCGGAAGCTGTCTACTTTTTTATCCGCAAACCTGTCGAACTATCCCCTACTGATTTTGTAAACAACCAGCGAAGCGAAGCTTATCTGCTCGAGCACTACCAGGGATGGCCTAATGCAGAGATGGCTTATTTGGT
>DATCYX010000338.1:0-8171 GCA_036526235.1 Anaerolineales bacterium
CTTATGCCAGCTGAGATTCTGCATCCAGATAGCTATAAGACGGGGAACGGTTTGCCAGGGCATCTCACTGCTTGGCCTGCCTGGCGTTTCGAATTGGGTCGCTGCCAAGAAGCTTTGCTCAAGCATTTTGAGACCGCTACATTGGATGGATTTGGCTTGCGCGGCTTGCCACTTGCCGTACGCGCTGCCGGGGCAATCTTGCAATATCTCAGTGAAACACAGGCTGCTTCTCTCAAGCAATTATCCCGCCTTAGTGTCTACAGCCTCTCGGATTTCATGACCCTAGATGCTGCCACTCGCCGTAACTTGGAGCTAACTGAGACGATTCGGGGTAGCTCAAGCATAGGCTCCTTGCTGGGTGTGCTAGATCACACGATCACCCCGATGGGCAAAAGATTGATCCGCCAGTGGGTGAGCAAACCCTTGTTGGATGTTGAAAAGATTTGCCAAAGACAAGACCAGGTGCAATTCTTTTATACCGAGAGCATGACCCGCACCGAATTGAGATCCGCCCTCAAGCCTTTGGGCGATCTCGAGCGCTTAACCAATCGTATGGTCAGCGGGCATGCCCAACCGCGAGATTTGGTGGCGATGAGGAATACATTGCGCCAGTTACCCGGATTGCGTGGAATGTTCCCATCGACCGATAGCCAAATGGATCCTGTTCTAAGGGATTTGCACACATGTTCAGACGAGTTGGGGCTATTGGAAGCCGCCATCGAAGATGACCCGCCTGCTACACTACAGAATATTGGTGTGATCAGGTCTGGCTATTCTGCTGAGTTGGACGGTGTAGTGGAGCGCTCTCGACACGCTCGCCAGTGGATAGCGGGATTGGAGGGGGTGGAGCGGCAACGCACGGGAATCAAGTCGCTTAAGGTGGGCTATAACAAGGTCTTTGGATATTACATTGAAGTGACCAAAGCCAATGTCGATATGGTACCGGCGGAATATATCCGCAAACAGACGCTGGTCAACGCTGAACGCTATATTACCCCAGAGCTCAAGGAGTACGAAACCCTGGTGCTGAATGCCGAGGAGCGCATTCGCGAGATTGAGGGTCGTCTATTTCATGAGGTATGCGCCCAATTGGGGGGCTCAGCGACTAAGCTGTTAGCCGTTGCAGGCGCTTTGGCGCAGCTCGATGTGCTGGCGGCGCTGGCAGAAGCGGCTATCCTGGGAAATTACGTGCGACCAGATGTTGTGGTTGACGATGTGCTGGAAATCAATGATGGGCGCCACCCGGTCGTTGAGCAAATGCTGGTAGGAGAGCGCTTTGTGCCCAACGATGTGATGTTTGAGGTTTCCGAGCGGGTGCGCATCATCACTGGACCAAATATGTCTGGCAAATCCACGCTGATCCGCCAGGTTGCGCTCATAGTGCTCATGGCGCAAATGGGTAGCTTCATCCCCGCTGACAAGGCGCGTATCGGTTTAGTGGATCGTATCTTCACCCGAATCGGCGCACAGGATGAGATCCATGCCGGGCAGTCTACATTTATGGTTGAGATGGTCGAGACGGCCAATATCCTGCACCATGCCACCCCGCGCAGCCTGCTGATTCTGGACGAGATCGGGCGTGGTACCAGCACTTACGACGGGGTTTCCATCGCTTGGGCAGTGGTTGAGTATATTCACAATCACCCAAACCTGCGCGCCAAGACTCTCTTTGCCACCCACTATCACGAGTTAACCCAACTGGCAGATTTACTGCCTGGGGTTCGCAACTATAACGTAGCTGTGAGTGAGGCAGAGGGCAAGGTAGTCTTTCTGCACAAAATCATCCCTGGAGGTGCGGACCGCTCTTACGGAATCCACGTTGGCCAATTAGCAGGCTTACCCAAGCCGGTCATCCAACGTGCCAACGAGATCATGCGTTCCTTAGAGGCTTCGTCGGGCAAGGCGGTGCGGATCAACCCCATGGCCGCCAAGCAAATGGCTCTCTTCCCTGAAACCAACCCGCTGTTGGATGAGCTCGAAGATCTGGATGTCAATGGGCTCTCTCCGATTGAAGCTTTGAATAAGCTTTATGAGTGGCAACAGAAGTATCTGAATAAATGACTTCATGAGAGAATCACGGAAGCCTAACCGCCCGCTCTCCCCTCAATCTAACGATCGCACGATGTTACTGATGGCGCGGGTAGACGAGATGCGAGTTGAATTGCGCGCACAAGATCCTTTCAAGTTGATGCAACGTGTTTCTGGGAGGTTTGTGCAAACCCAATCCGGTAAAGGGGAATTGCGCTTGGCTTTGTGGGGGCGCGAAATTTTTGTCACATTTCCCGACTTTATCGCCTTCGAAGGCAGTTCACAGCAGAAATTGCACGCGGGATTACAGGCACTGGTAATCTATTACTTGTACACTACAGATGGCGCACCCATCGCTGACCGATTTATCTCGTTTTCCGAGCTACCTGATGGCAAATTTTATGCCCAGGCTTTTCAGGGATACACCGGTCAAGAACTGCAACATCATTTTGGGGATGATCGCCAACGTTTTGAACGAGCTGCTCAGAATATCGGAGGTAGGCATTATCCACTTGGGGACGCTTCTTTCACCTTTCAACTTCTTCCCCGTGTGGTTCTATTGGTTGTTTTCTGGTGTGGCGATGAGGATTTCCCATCCTCCTATCAGGTGTTATTCGATGCTTCTATTTCCCATCACCTGCCAATAGATGTTTGCGCCGTTGCCGGAAGCATGCTCACCCGACAATTGATTGAATCTGAATAATATACAAATAAAATTTTTATGCGGAACTATCTAAGATTGATACTTTTCGTCCTACTATTCGCCGGGGTGCTAAATACAAGCTGTGCAGGAAACCAGGGGATTAGCAATCCTGAAACTGCGACAGCACAGGCTGGTCGTATTATTGGTTTGGCAACCCAAATGGGAGGATACGCCCAGGCAACCCAGATGGCTGAAAATCTCCAAGTGACGGCGACCGCTGCTGCCAGGCAGCTCTTGCTAGATGAAGTGGGGCAGTGGCGCCTCCTGCTTTCAGACTCATATGATGAAGACCTGAACGATTGGAGCACAGGGAGTGATGAAGATCCGGAGCTGGGTTCGATAAGCTGGGTGATTGAAGACGGAAAATATCGCTGGCAAGGGCTCGCAACCAACGGTTTTGTGTGGTGGGTCATTCCAGATATTGAAAGCGTTTCGGATTTCTATCTATCGGTCTCTGCCCGGCAGGAGGCCCAGCCTGAAGTGGGTGAATATGGTCTGGTGTTCCGCCAATCCGGAGATGTAGACTATTACCTGTTTGAGATCAGTGATTTAGGCCTGTATTCCCTGTATCTGCATACTGACAGTGGTTGGGAATCATTGATCGATTGGACAGCTCATCCTTCTATCAATCCTGGTGCAACAAACCGTCTAGCGGTGATTGCCACAGGCGAGCATTTTGATCTCTTTATAAACGATACTTTTGTGGCTGAATATAGCGACGACCGGTTACCTGAGGGGAAGGCGGGCTTGCTAGTAGGCCTCTCCAATCCCGGGGATGCTGCGAACTGGGATTTCGATGATTTTGAATTTCGAGCCCCATGAGGGGAGGTCATTGATTAACCTTTTCATCAGGTATTCTGTATGTATAATATCGATATAAGTTACGCGGTTGGAGGAAAATAAACCCCAACGGTGGGACTTTTGTATCGATTTATAATTCCAATATGATGCCCTAAGGGAGACCAGTAATGAAAAAGTTTCGCGTGGCTCTGCTGGCAAATTTGAAGGTCAATGCTCCAAAGTTTGAAGGTATGCCGGAAGACCAGTGGGATGATTTGGATTCAGAAAAAACGATCAATGCGCTGGTCAACGCCATTCGGGCAGGAGGAAATTCCTGCGAGTTCCTGGAAGGGAATCTCTCGCTGGTAGATTCATTGCAGAAATTTAAACCCGATATCTGCTTTAATATCTGTGAAGGACATTTCGGGGACGCACGCGAGGCGCATGTGCCAGCGTTACTTGAGATGCTGCGCATACCATACACTGGCTCCAGAGTGCTTACACTCGCTCTGGCGCTGGATAAACCCATGACCAAGCGTGTCCTGGCTTATCACGACCTGCCTACGCCGCCATTTCAAACCTTTGAGCGGGTGGATGAGCCTTTAAGCACCGATATGAACTACCCTCTGTTCGTTAAGCCCAGTCGAGAAGGCACGGGTATGGGTGTTTCAGGCAGGTCTATCGTGCGTGATGAGGATGAACTGCGCGAGCAGGTGGACTTCATCCTTAAACGCTACAAACAACCTGCACTGGTTGAGGGCTATATTGAAGGGCGCGAGGTGACCCTCGGAGTGGTGGGTAACTTGATTGGGCCTGTCGCCAGGCGCTTGCCGGAAGATGATGAAGCCCCGCGCATTCAATCGGGCTTGCGCTTTTTCCCACCTATGGAAGTCAACCTGAAGCCGTTTGAAGACAGCGATGTGGTATATAGTGGCAGGCTCAAAGTGGACATGGCGGATCAATTGGATTATCTCTGCCCGGCTCCACTGGACTCGGACATGGTCGATGAATTGAACTGGCTCACGGCAGCGGTTTTCCGAGTGACCGGCGCCATGGATGTCTCGCGCGTCGATTTCCGCCTGGATGTCCACGACAATTGGAAGCCTTATATTTTGGAGATCAATCCGCTGCCAGGTCTGTCTCCAGGGATATCAGATCTGGTCATCGAAGCCGCTGCTGAGGGTGTAGACCATACTTACCTGGTCAATATGATCTTAGATACAGCGCTCGAACGCTATGGGATGATTTAATCATCCCATGACCCCCATGCATAACGCAAAGTTACGCCCATAATATACCATCCTGCTAAGATGGTTCCCCGCAACGTACTGCTGATTTTTGAATGTCCGGCCTGGCGGGGATGAAAGCTGACCGGCACTTCTTTAATTCGTGCCCCTCGCCGTTGGGCTTTTACGGTCATCTCGGTGGGCCATCCGTAAGTCATCTCTCGCATATTGAGTGTTGAGAGCAGCGACTTTCGTATCGCGCGAAAGGGACCTAAATCCGTAATCCGTGATCCATAGAGGAAGTTCATCAAGCGAGATGCTATCCAATTCCCAAAACGTTGTTGGAAGGGCATCGCACCAGCGGCGATATGCCCAAGAACGCGGGAGCCCTGCACCAGGTCAGCCTCCCCGGATTGAATTGGGTTTACCAAGGCAGGGATCTCCGATGGCAGAGAGCTGAAATCCCCATCCAGAAAGACCAGGATCTCGCTACCTTCTGACGCAGCTACCCCAGCAGCACAGGCATAACCATATCCACGCCTTGGTTCTTGGATCAGTTGTGCGCCCGCGCGGATGGCTTCATCAGCAGTTTCGTCTGTGGAACCGTTGTCCACTACGATGATGTCTGCATTTACAGTGGAGCGCACTTCGCCGATCAAGCGAAAGAGGTTGCCAGCCTCATTCAAAGCCGGGATAATAACGGCGATTTCGCTCATCGAGTTGATAACATGTTGATTTGTTTGAGGTACCGGCGAGTCTGCGGGGCTATTAGTCGGGGTGATTGCTCCAAATCAACCAGCAGTCGATCCAAGGTCTCGACATCATCTATGTCGTACCAGCCGGGTAACAGATGAACACGCAGCCCCAAGCTGTCGGCAATTCTTAAAGTGTCTGAAGTGACACGGGGCGTGCTCATATGCACATCGCGCAGCAAGCGGGGTGCGGGCTTCTTCAGTCCAATTAAGTAATAACCACCGTCTTCGCTTGGACCCAGGACTACGTCAACTTGTGCGAGGGCTTTGTGGGCTTTGATCAAGTACTCCACCGGTAAGGTGGGGCCATCGCTGTTCATGATAACGACTTGTGTGAAGCCATTAAGGAGATAGTAAGAAAGCGCATTGTCTAGCCGGCTGCCCAGATTAGATCCGGTTTGTGGTATGAGCTCAAAGTCGGCTGCTAGCTTGCTGAAGTAGCCTGAAGCACTTTTTGGCGTAAACGCAATAACTTTGTGCACATCAGGTACCTGGCGAACAAGGTCCAGCGTATCCAGTAGAAAACATTCATACAGCCCGCCAGCCGCTTTGGGAGAGAGCGGTGGGCTGAGGCGTGTTTTAGTTCTCCCAGGTGAGGGGCGCTTGGCCATAACCAATAAGGCATGCAGGGGGAGCGACATACACAATTATCTTAAAACATAGCCGAAACAGTGTTTTGTGCCATTGAGGTGATCATACTAACCCGAGTCGAATCAAATTACTATGACTTATCCGGTAGAACGCGGCCGTTGGTCTTTTGCCATTCTTCATCTTCCACTAGGGTTACTACCCGAAAAGTCTCCGCGTAGACCATTTCCTTCCCTTTAGCGCGCTCCGCAGCCCATTCTTTAATGCGTGGTTCGGGATCCCAATCTTGCATTTGGCTCTTGTGGGCGCGCAGCGCTGCAATTTTGATATCAATAGTTTCTGTGATGTTGACATACAACTCATGCTGCACCCATCCGGTCACATATACTTTTCGCGGTTTGTGAGCGTGTATGCCTTCTTCTTCGAGTTCTTCAAACAGGTTGGGTTGCCCAGCGGCAGGGAATATCGCATCCAGAGCTGCGGAGGCAGCGGCTCGGTGGTCTGGGTGGTTGATGTAGTCGTTACCGACCCAAACGATGGTCGGATCACCACACACGACAACCTCGGGTCGGAAGCGGCGAATTTCTCGAACCAACTTCTTCCGTAATTCAATTGTGGGAACCAACATACCATCCGGCTCGCGCAAAAAGACCACATCCTTTGTCCCAACGATCTCCGCAGCTTGGAGCTGTTCTGCCTCACGGATGGCAATAGCTTGTGCTTTTGTCATACCTGGCTCCGCGATCCCTACATCACCGCTTGTGCAGAGTACGTAGCACAGGCGAGTTCCCGCCTGAGCCCAGCGCGCCAATGTCCCAGCACAGGAGAATTCGATATCATCTGGGTGCGCTACGATGATCAAAGCACTCTCGGGGATATAAAAACTGTTATTCATATTTGGACTCCTCCAGTAAGATCACAGCCCCTATTCTAACGCTTGGGCCTGATTCAAGCAATAAATGTGTATTGCAATAAAATGGTGTATGGGTTAAACTCTAAAGTGGAGTGGTTTACTCCACTATTCTCTGTTGTGTCATCATTTTTATATTCACGAATATTACCGAGTATATTAGTACCAATAGAAGGAGGTGGAAATGGATAGATACTTGATCGAGACCCCTCACACCGATGAGGATTGCCAAAGGCTGATCGATAACGTGTATGCAATGGGGTATATTTACCACTTCGATTGGGGTTGCGACGCTGGTGTGCATTGCGGCTGGGCGATTATCGAAGCAGAAGATGAAGAACAGGCTCGGCTCGCAGTCCCTTCACTGGTGCGAAACAAAGCGCGCGTCATCAAGTTGAAAAAATATACCCCCGAGACTCTTGACGACCACTAGGATGCAAGATAACAGAAAGTGCAAAGAGCCATTTATTACACGCATTTCCACGTTATCAACGCGTGCCTTATGGTCCGGGATGGGTGTTGGTCGGAGATGCGGCTCAGATACTGGATCCCTGGTCGGGTCAGGGAATTGACCATGCAGGAACGCATGCGGTGATGCTTGTAGAGGCTCTCCACACATTCCTGAGCGAAGAAGCACCTTGGGATGCGGCAATGGCTGGATACCATTCGTCTCGTAATAATTGGAGTCGTAAGACCTACCAACGCACCAGCTCTTACGCTCACGACCTAAGGCCCATGACAAGGGCAGCCCTGGTGAAGCGCGGAATCGCCTGACAGGACCTGCCTTGATGGGGGGTTCCAAAAACCAATTGACTTTCCAGATGGTTCACTCTATACTATCTGTGATCATTTATCCTAAATCGGTTTGTCTCACAACATTTGGAGGAGGATATGGACGAACGACCGTGGCTTAAGCGATACGACGCGGATGTGCCGCATCAAATCGACTACCCTAAGGTTCCCCTGTTTGCATTACTTGAGGAAGCAGCTCAGAAGTATGCTGATGCTCCCTGTACGATTTTCAAGGGAGCCAGAATCACATTCCGCGAAATGAATGAGATCACCGATCGGCTAGCGGCGGGTTTAGCGGAACTAGGGGTGAAAAAAGGCGATCGAGTGGGCATCTTCATGCCCAACACACCTCAATTTGTGATGGCGTATTTTGCTATCCTCAAGGTGGGTGG
>DATCYX010000339.1:0-5455 GCA_036526235.1 Anaerolineales bacterium
TTTTGAGCGAGAGGCTAATCTGCTCGCCACCCTAGACCATCCAAGTATCCCTAGAATCTACGACTACTTTACTCATAACGAGCGCTCTTATCTAATTCTCGAATTTATCAAGGGGAAAGACTTGGAAGCCATCCTAGGCGAAACGGATGGTTTTATCCCGCAGGAAAAGGTCATCTATTGGGCTGTAGAATTATGCGATGTTTTGCACTACCTACATAGCCATAAGCCTGAGCCAATCATCTTTCGGGACATGAAACCCTCCAATGTGATGATCAACCATCACAACCATGTCATCCTGATCGATTTTGGCATCGCTAAGCCTTTCCAAGGGAGTCAGCGGGGCACCATGATCGGCACTGAAGGCTATTCACCGCCCGAACAGTACCGGGGTGAAGCCGACCACCTAGCAGACATTTATGCATTGGGTGCCACGCTCCACCATCTTCTGACTAAAATCGATCCTCGCCTTGAAGCGCCATTTTCCTTCGGTGAACGCCCGCTCCGGCAATTTAACCCCAACCTCTCTCCAGAGCTGGAGGGTGTGGTTTACAAAGCGTTACAATACGCGCCGCAAGAACGCTATCAGAGCGCCCTGGAAATGAAGGAAGCTCTGCTTATATTTATTAAAAACACCGGCATACTTCCTCCAAAACCCGACAAAAAGTCTGTGCCTGGCGCCCAGGAACAAGAATTTCAGCCGATGTGGGAATTCGCCTGTGAAGACGAGATCCGCGGCTCAGCAACCCATGCAAATGGCGCTATCTACATTGGTTCATACGACAACAACCTATATGCCTTGAAAGCTACATCTGGCGAATTTCTATGGAAATACCCTGCAGATGGAGGCATTGTCAGCAAACCCCTAGTTTATGAAGGCAATATTTACTTTGGCTCTGAAGACCACCGCTTGCATGTAATCAATGCCCGCCACGGGCAAATCAACTGGACATACTTCACCAATGGGCCAGTTCGCTCCTCGCCATACATCGCCGAAGGCCATGTTTTTATCGGATCGGATGATGGCTATATGCATGCCGTCAACACGTTGAGCGGTCGGCCTGCTTGGAAGCTCGATGTGGGCGCCGCTGTGCGCTCGACTCCCATTGTAGAGCAAGAATATGTCTACTTTGGAACAGAAGCAGGCGAACTTTTTTGTGTGGATTTCAGCAGCAAGGTGCGTTGGCGATTTAAAGCGAAACGCGCCATAACCTCGTCGCCTATTGTGCAAAATGGTGTAGTTTACTTCACATCCATGGACTCAACCCTGTACGCAGTGGATGCCAAGACTGGCTGGGTGATTTGGCGTTTCCGCTTAGGGAAAGCATCCATATCAACCCCTTGCATTGCTGAAGATTACATCTTTACCGGCGCAGCAGATGGAAATATCCACTGCGTGGACATGCGCACAGCCAAGCAAGTATGGAGTTTTGCAACGGAGCATCAGGTCACTGGCTCTCCCATCATCTATAACGATTCGTTGTATTGTGGATCAGTTGACAAGCATGTTTATTGCCTTGAATACAGCACAGGGCGGCTAAAGTGGAAGTACCCCACAAACGGACCAATTACCGGAACGCCAATTGCTGTGGACGGTGTAGTATACATCGGTTCAAATGATCATCACCTCTATGCACTTCCTGCATAGTAGTTAAAAACAGAGAAGGTAAACTACGTGAAGCGCTTCATCGACAAATTGCGCGGCTCCCAGCAAGCCCTGAGCCAGGAGATACCGACGCGGCCAATTCCCAAAGAAAACCTCGAGACGATATCGAACTCACCTCATCCGCGCCCCGAGCCCCCACAGCTAATTGTAGGTTGTGCACAATCAACAGGAGTACAGCGAAACAACAACGAAGATGCCTTATTCACCCTTACCACCACCCTGACTGGCGACTTTAGAAATACTCCCTTCGGCTTGTATATCGTGGCTGATGGGATGGGCGGACACCAGCATGGGGAAATCGCCAGTGGCATTGCCATCCGTTCGATGGCTAGTTACGTTATTCGCAAGTTATATTCCCCTCTACTGAGCCTAAAACCAAATCTCCCCGAAGAATCGCTCCTTGAAATTATGCAGGCAGGCGTTCAAGACGCTCACTCTGCGATCATTAAGCAGGTGCCGGGCGGTGGCACCACCCTGACCGCGGCATTGATCGTCGGCAACCGTATGACCATCGCACATGTAGGAGATAGCCGCGCATACCTGATTGGCAACAACGGAAAAGTTGAGGCGCTAACACGCGACCATTCTTTGGTTAATCGCTGGGTGGAACTGGGACAGATCACACTCGAAGAAGCAGCTGTCCACCCTCACCGGAATGTGCTCTATCGAGCCTTGGGTCAAGGTGAACCATTTGATCCCGATATTAATTCAATACAAATACCTGACACGGGTTACCTGCTTATTTGCTCTGATGGACTTTGGAGTGTGGTGCCAGAAGAGGAAATCCAAGCCATCGTACAGAAGTCGAAGAATCCTGAACAGGCTTGCCAAATGCTGGTGGAGGCTGCCAACGCGGCTGGTGGGCCAGATAACATTACTGTCATCCTTATCCGTTTGCATGTATAACAGCCTTTATGGAGCAATTACCTGATTACTATGCGCAACTGGGGGTGTCTCGAGAAGCCTCAGCGGAGGAAATTCGCCGTGCCTACCACAGAGCCGCTCGCGAGCTCCATCCTGACCTAAACGAGGATGTGAACGCGAACGACTCTTTCCTACAACTTCAAGCCGCCTATGAGGTGCTATCCGATCCAGACAAGCGTACCGAATACGACCAATCTTTACCACCGCTGGAAGAGAAAACGCCCGCAGTTGGCCTCAATGTCTTGTTCAGCCGCCCTTCGTTGATCAAAATCAGCGAGCCGCAAATGATATTTGTTATGATGGAGCTGACTGCCCCGCCAGCAGCCAAGGCAGAACCCAGCCCCCCTCTCAATGTATGTCTGGTGTTGGATCGCTCGACTTCCATGAGAGGCGAGCGCATGGATACGGTCAAAAGAACAGCCATCAAATTGCTCCGCCAGCTCCGCCAAGAAGACATCATATCCATTGTGACTTTCAGTGATCGGGCTGAGGTTTTAGTCTCTGGCGGAAAACTCTCCAATAGAATCGAGATTGAAAACAAGATCAAGATGATACAGCCCAGTGGTGGCACCGAAATCTACCACGGGTTGGATGCCGGTTTTTTTGAGGTGCGCAGCCGGAGCAGAAATAACTCCACCAACCACATTATCCTGCTCACGGATGGTCGCACCTATGGAGACGAAGCCGAGTGCTTGCGTATTGCTGACCAAGCTGCGTACTCCGGAATAGGAATTAGTGGGCTTGGGATCGGTTCTGAGTGGAATGATGTATTCATCGATAGCATTGCTGCTCGCACCGGTGGCAGTAGCCTGTATATCTCCAATCCGAGTGAAATCGAGAAAGCCTTGAACGAGGTAATTTCAGGATTACGGCAGATATATGCCGAACGAGTGTCTTTTGAATTTTTTGCTCAACCTGGAGTTGAATTGCATTACGCTTTTCGGCTCTCCCCACAAGCTAACCCCCTGAAGACCAGCTCTCCTATCCGTTTGGGTAGGATACCAATGGAAGCAGATTTGGCATTTTTGCTTGAATTTATTGTAGACCCCATCGATAAAACCAGCGATGCGCTGACACTCATTGAGGGACAAATTTCGATGGACATTCCTACTCGAGCCAATACGGAACACACAATTCCTTTGCACCTATCCGGGGTGATTAGCCAGGAAAGCAGTACCGAACCTCCTCCAACACAACTGTTGAAGGCCGTCTCCCAGCTTACTCTATACCGCATGCAGGAGCGGGCTAACCAGTACCTTGCTGAAGGTCAGACAGATGATGCTAGCCGTTTCATGAAAAACCTGGCCACCCATCTTTTTTCTCAAGACCAGCACGATCTGGCACGCGCTGCTTTGGCTGAGGCCAATAACATCCTTCACAAGCAAAGGCTGAGCGAAACCGGCAAAAAGCGCATTAAATATGGCACACGCGCCCTGCTACTTCCCTCCGGCTATACCGGTCAAATCGATTCCCCCCCAGGAAAAGGGAACTCTCCATGATCGCATGCCCTTCTTGCCAGCATGAGGAATTATACGGCGCACTCTTTTGCAGCGATTGTGGCACTCAGCTTACATATCATAATCCATCGCCACCAGAGACAGCCGTCTATCCTGGTAGTGAGGAGTCAAAAGGCTCCCAGCCTAACGAAGACGAACTTCTAATCAAAACATCTCCCCCGATGTCAGTGAAGGCTCGAGTCGCTATCAAGCTGATGAACAGCGAGCTGGTCCTTCCCCTCGATAGCGGGTTGGAATTTACTTTAGGGCGCGTTAGCGGAAATCAGCCAATTTTGCCAGATATTGACCTGACGCCATACCAGGCATATGAAAGCGGAGTATCCCGCCTACATGCTACAATACGCATTGAAGAGCTTGCGGTGATGATAATAGATCTGGGTTCAGCAAACGGGACACGGGTGAACGGCAAATTACTCTCACCGCACTCATTTCAACCTCTAGAAAACGGTGATATTATCGCCTTAGGAAAACTCAAAATCCAGATGCTGATCCGCTCATAATCCGATAATACGGAGGCAAAAGTGACCTATACGGTAATATTGCACATCCTTAATGCCGACCCGGTAGTGGGTGAAATCGATGAACTCCCAAATCCAACCGATACCGTGCTAATTTTAAATAACCCGCGTATGCGCGATGGTAAAGACGTACCCTACCTAGCGGAGAACGCTGTCACCGTGCTTTGGCCAATGGATAAATTGAATTTTGTCGAGATCTTAAGTGGAAAGGAAGATGAAGAAATAATCGGCTTCGTTCGGGAGTAGAAAACTATGGAAAATAGCTTTCGAGACCGTCGCATACTGGTTGTAGACGACGAAGAGCGTATGGTACGTTTTATACGCTTAAATTTGGAGCATGATGGATTTCAAGTCACCGAAGCCTTTCGTGGATCACAGGCAATCGATCGGCTGCGCAGCTCATTGCCAGACTTGGTGCTTTTAGATGTGATGATGCCTGATATCGATGGATTTGAGGTGTTACGGGTAATTCGAGAGGTCAGCACTGTGCCGGTGATCATGATTACGGCCAAAGGGGAAGAAGAAGACCGAATACGCGGTTTAGAACTGGGAGCAGATGATTATATTACCAAGCCTTTCAGCCCTCGCGAAATGGTCAGTCGTGTGAAGGCTGTCCTCCGCCGCACCGAAACATCCTCAGCCAGTACTCATGGACTGATCGAAGTGGATGAGCGGTTGAAATTAGACTTTGACCGGCGCGAGGTTTGGGTTGAAGGGCAACTGGTCAAACTGCGACCAACCGAATATCGACTGCTTTACCACCTGGTGCAAAACGCCGGCTGGGTGATCACTCATGACCAACTTCTGGCCAAAGTTTGGGGTTACGAATACCG
>DATCYX010000340.1:0-3201 GCA_036526235.1 Anaerolineales bacterium
GATCTTTGGAGGCGCCGATTGCAGCGCCGGCAGCTTAGTGAAGCGATACGCGAAGAGGCCGCGCAGGTCAAAGAAGTGAAGGCAGCATCATGATCTCTGACCTATTAACTATGAATGTGCTTGTCGGCATCCTGGCATCAGGCATTCGCCTGGCCACGCCTTACCTGTATGCAACCATTGGAGAGGCTTTTGGGCAGCGCAGCGGCGTGCTCAATCTCGGTTTGGATGGGCAAATGCTTTTGGGCGCTTTGGCTGCATTCTATGTCGCTTTTAATACAGGAAACCTGTGGTTGGGGCTGCTTGCCGCCGTGATCGTGGGTGCTATCCTGGGATTGGCGATGGCGTTTGTCAGCGTAACTCTCCAGGCTGAGCAGGGGATCAGCGGCATCGGCTTTTATCTATTTGGCCTGGGCATGAGCGATCTGCTTTTTCAGAAGACTCTGGGAACTGTAGAAACGGTGAGTGGTTTTCCTCCCATACATATTCCGTTTTTGAGCGACATACCTATCCTTGGACGGGTATTTTTCAGCCAAAACTTGATGGTTTATATGGCATACCTGCTGGTTCCAATCGCTTGGTTTGTATTGAATAAGACAACTATCGGGCTTAAGATAAGGGCGGTTGGCGAAAATCCCGACGCTGCAGACTCTTTGGGTGTGAGCGTTAGCCGTGTGCGCTATCTAACGGTCACCTTAGGAGGTGCGCTCTCGGGTGTGGCAGGTGCATCCCTGTCTATCGCACTCCTCAATGTCTTCCAGCAGAACCTGACCAATGGATTGGGCTTTATTGCGGTTGCGCTGGTGTATTTCGGTGGGTGGCGTCCAGTGGGTGTGCTGGCAGGTTCGCTGCTCTTCAGCATGGTAAATGCACTCCAGCTCTGGGTGCAGGTATTGGGCATCCCAATCCCATCGGACATCGCAATTATGATGCCCTATGTGCTCACCATATTGGTGTTAGTATTTGCCGGGCAGCGGGTCCGTCCTCCCGCTGCGCTGTCCAAACCATTCGAACGAGGAGAATAAATCCTTCACCAAGGAGGTGAATAGAGAAGAATTTCAGAGATTGTCCTTCAACAATATCAGAGATATTTGACAGTTTAGACTAACTCATACTTTAAGGAAGGTAGAAATGACTAAGATATTCAAATTCCTCACCCTAATAATGGTACTGGCAATGCTTCTCAGCGCCTGTAAACCAGCTGCGACGCCGACTGAAGAAGCCCCGCCACCCGTAGAAGCAACCGAACCACCAGCGGTTGAGCCCGAAGCTCCAAAGCAGTTTAGGGTTGCGGTGGTGATGCCCAGTGCCACCAATGACCTGGCCTTTAGCCAGAGCATATTCGATGCCCTCAACGCCATCAAGAATGAGATGGGGGCAGAGAATTTTGACTTTGCCTACTCTGAGGGCATATTTGTTGTTGACGACGCTGCGGCTGCCTTGCGCGACTACGCTAGCCAGGGTTATGACCTGGTGATTGCCCATGGTTCGCAATATGGCTCATCGTTGCAGGAAATTGCCCCCGACTTCCCAGATACTGCCTTTGCCTGGGGCACCACGGTTGATACCTTTGTAGATCAAGGTATCAATAATGTGTTCGCCTATGAGGCGCGCTCTGAGGAGGGTGGTTACGTCAATGGCGTGATCGCTGCCAGCCTGTCACAAAGCAACATTCTCGGAGTAGTCGGTCCTATCGAGACCGGCGATGCAAAGCTGTACGTGGATGGCTTCGTTGCCGGGGCAAAGGCGACTAAGCCAGATCTCCAGGTAAACGTCAACTATATTGGTTCGTTCAGTGACGTGGCCCTTGCCTCTGAAGCTGCCCAAACCCACATCAACGCTGGCGCAGATGGCCTGACCGGCACTGCCCAGATGGTGGTGGGTGCAATCGGTGTGGCGGAGGAGAAGGGTGTGCCCTGGTTTGGCACGCAATCCAACCAGACCTCTCTGGCTCCTAGCATTGTAGTTGCCAACCAGGTGTATGACTGGACAGTAGCCCTAGACGAGATCATCAGCCTGGCGAAAAGCGGGACATTGGGTGGTAAATCCTATGCCCTGACCCTGGCAAACGGCGGCTTGAAGATCGAGTTTAACCCGGATTATGCAGTGCCTGACGATGTTAAAGCTCTGGCTGATCAGACCATCGCCGGGATTATCGATGGCTCCATCGTGGTGGGTGAGGCCCCGCCTCCGGTTGCCGCGGAAGAGATTGCCTTCGGTATGGTTCTGGTTGGCCCCAAGGGCGACCGTGGTTGGAGCCAGGCGCATTTCACCGGTGGAGAATATGTTGAGCAGAATTTGCCTGGCGCACGGATGATCGTCTTTGAATCCCTCAACCCGGCCGACAAGCCCGAGGCAACCTTGGATAGCGTGGTCGCCGACATGATCAATGACGGCGCTAAGCTGATCTTCACAACCTCGGACGAGTTCGAAGAGGATACCAAGACCGTAGCCGAAGGTCACCCAGATGTCATCTTCATTAACATCTCAGGAGATGATGTTCTGACTGGTGAAGCCCCCGCGAACGAAGGCAATATTATGGGTCGTATGGAGGACATGAAAGCTGTTGCTGGTTGTGCGGCAGCCCTGGCTACTGAAACCGGCAGGCTGGGCTATCTTGGCCCGTTGATCAACTTCGAAACCCGCCGCCTGGCAGCCTCCGCTTACCTGGGTGCACGCTATTGCTATGAGAACTATCGGGGCATGAACCCAGATGACTTGAAGTTCACTGTGACCTGGATTGGCTTCTGGTTCAATATCCCCGGCGTCACCCTCGATCCGACTGAAGTCACCAATAGCTTCTTGGATTCTGGCGTCGACGTCGTGATGAGCGGCATTGACACCACCGAAGGTATCGATGTCTCCGGACAGCGCGCTCAGCAAGGTGAGCAGGTCTGGGCAGTTCCCTACGACTTCGAAGGTTCCTGCGAACAAGCACCGGATATCTGCCTTGGCGTGCCGTACTTCAACTGGGGTCCTGCTTACCTGGAGACCGTCAAGGCTGTCCAGGCAGGCACCTGGGAACAAGCCTGGGATTGGAATCCGCCTGCATGGGATGCCTTAACCGACAACACCAAGACCGCAGTGGGATGGCTTGACGGCTCGGCGCTCACCAGCGAGATGAAGGTGAGCCTGGATGAATTCATCGCAGGCCTGGCGTCCGGCGATATCAATGTCTGGACGGGGCCGGTCACGCTCCAGGAT
>DATCYX010000341.1:0-3156 GCA_036526235.1 Anaerolineales bacterium
CTTGACCCCAAAATGATCCGCCAGGGAAACCAGCACGTGAATCCAGATCTTGTCTTGCTGGCTGGAGGCGCCCAGGAAACGGTTGAAGAAATCGTATAAAGGATCATTGGGACGGCATAGTGACTGGCACTGCGCCACTAAAACCTCATCCTCCTCATAAACGCTGAAGGTGTTCCAACCGGCTTCGGGGTGCCCTTCGGGCGTCATGACCGTGAAGGTGGTATCGTCGGCATACAAGACCATCACGCCTGTCGATACGGGCAGCATGCTGGGCAGGCCGGGCAAAGGCGGCACTTTGGCTTCGATCAGCAGCACCTCGCCGGGCTTTATGCCCGACATGGTGGGATAGAAGCGGTTCTCAGGGGGCTGAAACTTTGGGAAGTTGTCCTTCCAGACCTGCATGACTTCAGCAGGGGTTTTATCAACCCCACTCAAGCGCACCTTGAAAGTCTTCTGCCACATCTGACCGAAGCCTTGCAGCGGAGACATGGGCTGGCGCCCTTCCACGTTAATATTCCTGGGTCCCGCGGGCATTTCGCCTACTTTCATACGGGCTGTCGGCGGCGCCCAGGCATTCTCGCGCGGATCAGCTTTTGGGGAATTTGGGGAATGGAGTGTCATTTGATACCTCTATTTGTAATACACATCCAGAATGGCGATTCTGTAACTAATAAAATAGGATCGAGTTCTTACCCTAAGGACGCCAATGCAGCAGCCTCATCCGGGTAAATGCCGATCGCCTCGTTCAGACGGGTTAACTCGAAGATTTGCTGGTAATGCTCGCTCAACCCGAAGGCCGACAAGCGCTGTTTCTGCCGGTTGACGCGGATGAGCAGCGTGACGAGCAATCCAATTCCAGAGCTGTTCATATACTCCAGCCCGCTGAAATTCAGCAAAATATTGTGCGCCCCAGCACTGCTGGCCTGAGTGTAAGCGTCCATTAAGACGTTCTCGGCAAAGGCGTTGATCTCTCCAACGATATCCACAATGCTGGTATTCGGGCTGGCTTTGCGCACGTTCATGGAAACATTAGCTTTGGTCATCTTTAAATTTCTCCTTAGCAATACTCTAGTTTTTTTCCCTCTCAGACTGCCAGGGCTTCCAGCTCGTTTGGATAGATCGCCATGTAATCAGTCAAACGGGTAATCTCAAAGATTTCGGTAAAGTGATCGCTCAATCCGCAGACGAGCAAGCGGCGGTTATTTTTACGCGCCCGGGCCAGCAAACCGACGATCAGGGCAATGCCAGTGCTATTAATATAGCTCACCTCACTAAAGTTGAGCAAGATATCCGGGCAATCTGTGTCCTCTGCTTGCGTAAACGCCTCACTTAAATTGGCGTCAGCGAAGGCATTGATCTCCCCTTGCAGGTCAATTATGGCTTTGCCAGACACTTGGCGCAACCTGGCTTCAAACAGGTGCTGAGCCATGGTCATCTCCTTTCAAGCTAATTATTAGCTCAACAGTATGGTGGATGCTGCCATGTCCAGCATCGCTGACATGGATGTTCATTTCATCCACCATATTTTTGATCAAGAAAAGCCCCCAGCCACGCGGCGATTGAAGACCGGCCAATTTGGCTTCCAAGTCAGGCGCTTCAGTCTCGGGAATAGGATTGGCACCCCCATGATCAGTGATACGCACCGCAAGGCGTGTGGGCGAGAGCAAAACGTGGAGCTCCACCGGCAAATCCGCCTGGTAGCGGTTGCCATGTTCCATAGCGTTCATGGTGGCTTCGGCTACGGCGGTTTTCAGACGTTCCAAACGAACGGGGGGCGAGATCAAATCCCGCACTACCTCCATAACCAGGTTCATGGCCGTGATCTCGTTCCCCGGCTCACTGGGTAGAGAGAATTCGGCCAGGATCTGCCAGGCTTCGCCTTTGACATCCGCCTGATCTTCCGCAGAATGGGAAGCGGATTGGGAGGGCTGGCGCTCCAGGGTGACGAAAGTTACATCATCTTCCTGTTCCCAGGTCGGGCCGGTGAATTCAGCCATCTTCTCCAGCAAGTACTCAATCATCGTGCCCTCACCTTGCCAGCCACCCTGCGGCGAGCACGGCAAGCACTCACGCAAGCGCGGAAAGCCAAACATCTCGTGCTGCGGGTTGTGCGCCTCCACCAATCCATCACTGTAGATCAGCAGGCTATCGCCAGGCTCCAGCGTAACATCCTTCTCTTCGTAGGTCATGCCCGGCATAAGACCCAACGGCATGCCCGTAGCTCGCAGCTCGTACACATCATCGGTCTTACATAGGGAAGGGAGATTATGCCCGGCGTTGGCAAAGCGCAGATACCCGCTAATGGGATCCAGGACGATGCATAAGCAGGTGACAAACATATTAGGTGGTATATCCGGGCAGAGCGTGTCGTTAGTGTGCGCCAGGATGCGCCCTGGCGAGGAGAAACGCTCGGCGGCGGTCCTTAAAATGCTGCGTGTGGTTGCCATCACCAGCGCAGCTGGCACACCTTTATCAGTCACATCGCCGGCAATCAAGCCCAGCTTGCCATCCGGAAAAGAAATAAAATCGTAGAAATCACCACTAACAGCGCGGGCCGGCTGCCAATGGGCAGCCACCTTCCAGCCGGGCAGATCGGGCAATTCCTTGGGCAAGAGAGTCTGCTGGATGATGCGCGCCACACGCATTTCCTGTTCTAGCCGCTCTCGCTCACGCGCCTCCGCCTGTTGTTGCCGGGCTAATTGGGCCACACGCAAAGCTGGTGCTGCCTGAGTGGCGAGGGTCTGCAAAAGACGGCGGTCGTCGGCAGAGTAATCTTGCTCACTGCGACGGGATCCCAGGTTTAGCAAGCCGATCAGCTCTCCCTGGCTGACCAGCGGCACAGACACCTTGACCTGAGCAAGCCTGAGTGCTTGCAGGGCAGGGGAATCCATTTGTAGCTTATCGATCTCCACCAGGCCAGGCGTGCTCAAAAAGTAGGCCAGCAGGGGGTCATTGGGGGCAATATCAAATTCCAGCGCCTTCACCGGCTGGGCCGCCTGGGCAACAGGCGGGACAGGTTCTCCCGCAGGGGGTTCAGGCCTACTGGTAAGAGATTTCCAGGCTCTATTGAAAAATGAGTTCATTGGTCATATTACTCCGTTTTACGCACGTATTATATACAACAGGCGTCTTGAGATCGTTACGGAAGACGTTACG
>DATCYX010000342.1:0-7663 GCA_036526235.1 Anaerolineales bacterium
CTCCTTAACTTTGGCCTTTGCCTTTGCTATGGCAGGCGCCAGCTCGGCTGCAGGATCAGGGTGAGCGCCGAAACCCAGCACTACATCCAGCAAGATGACCGCCACCTGCGGATCGTTAGCTTCCGCCTCCAAACGGCGGATCCTCAGATCATTATCCATCATCGGGTGCAGACGACCTACTGTAAATTCGTCTTCTCCCAAATCGACAACAGTATGTGCCTGGCTGACCAGCGAGTCACTCAGGCGAAATTTTTTATCCAGCGGGGCGTTGGAGAATACTTCTGGCAGATAATTCTCCAAAATAAGCAAGGTCTCATATGCCAGGGTGCCTCCAGAAAAGAGACCTCTCAGGTAGCGCTGTCCAGGCGCGAAACGCTCGACACCTAAATCCCTTGCAGGTTCTGATATTGATGCTGAGTTTGCCAGTTGAACTGCCAGCTGCGCAGTTTCGTCAAAGGTGGTGGCAAAGTGGACATTATCTACGACGCGAATCTGCGTTGAATAGCCAATGAAGTTGATGACTACTGGCTTTCTGAATTGACGAGCCATCTCCACTAATTCATCCGCCACTGAAGCAGACGGGGGCTTGGAAACCAACACGATAACTTGTGTGTTCGCATCCCTGTTTAGTAGCTCTAGCCCCTGGCGTGCAGTTACTGCATTGACATCACTGGATAGATCTCGACCGCCTGTCCCAATCGCGTGGGTGATCCCGCCTCCGAATTGGTGAATGCGCGCGCTCACTTGCTGCAAACCGGTGCCCGACGCGGCTACAATTCCAATCGATCCACGGCGCACCTTGTTGGCAAATCCCAGACCGACCCCATTGATAATCGCTGTTCCACAGTCTGGCCCCATTACCAGCAACCCTTTGGCGGCGGCTAGCTTCTTGAACTCGATCTCATCATCCAGTAAAACGTTATCGCTAAAAACAAACACGTTTTTGCCTGAATTGAGAGACTGGCGGGCTATACGTGCCGCATAGCGCCCGGGAACTGAGATCATGACCCACTGCGCTTCAGGTAGTAATTGAATTGCTGTATCCAGGCTCTTTGGACGATATTCATGCTCTGTTTCAGTTCCACGGCGAGTCACGAGCAACTCGTCCACTTTATTAATTGCTGCTTTGGCGGATTCCCGATCACTGCCTTTTACGACGATGACCAGATCATCCGCGACGGCAGCCTCGACTTCTGGAAAAAGCAGGTTGCTTTGAGTAAGTATATCTTTGTTCGCGGGTGTCCCCATTACCACCCCGGCATCGAGTATTCCTGGAAGCTCTATCAGGGAACGCTGCAGCTGCATCAAGATGACTGAATCGTAATATACACCAGACCGAATTTCTGCTTCAATTATTGTCATTGTTCAATCCAAATTGTAACCCTGTGTTTTGATAAGCATGGATAGTGATTTTTAGCCCGTTTTATCGGTTAAATCACCTTCTCATCTTTTAGGTGCTCAATATTCTCAACAGTATATCCTAACACCTTTGCCAGCACTTCGCTTGTGTGCTCTCCCAATCTTGGAGGGTGTCGATACATCTGTGGGGGAGTTTGCGATAGCTTGTACGGAAAACCGGACAGGTTGATCGACCCCGCCGTGGGATGGTCTATCTGCACTGAAAAATCCCTCGCCATTGCTTGCGGATGATCGAAAACATCTGCGATGGTGTTGATCGGTCCGCTTGGGATTTCAGCTTCTTGCAGCTTGCTCAACCAAAACTCAGCATCTTGTTGAGCGAAAGCATCGTTCAATATTTTCGACAATGCCCCACGGTTGGCTACCCGGTCCTTGTTGGTTGTAAACCGCGGATCATTTTTTAGGTCTGGCTTGCCAACTACTTCGCATAGCATCTCCCATTGTCGAACATTCGCCGCACCCAGGGTAAACCACTTATCCCGAGCGCGGAAAACTTCATAAGGAGCAATGTTGAAGTGTGCATTGCCCATGCGCTTCGGTTCTACCCCTGCTACCAGGTAATTTGCAGCGACATTCGAGAGGAGCGCAACGGAAGTATCGAGGAGCGAGATATCAATTAACTGACCTTCTCCGGATAATTCCCGCGCGTGCAAAGCGGCCAAAATCGCCGTGGAGGCAAATATCCCCGTCGTAATATCAATGATGGATATGCCAACACGGTAGGGAGAGCCATCTTCCGGGCCGGTAACTCCCATAATCCCGCCTTCTGCTTGGATGATGAAGTCGTAACCAGGTCTCTCAGCATAAGGGCCATTCCGGCCGTATCCACTAATTGAGCAATATATCAAGCGTGGATTCAGGGCATGAAGGTCTTCATAACCTAATCCCATCTTTTCTAATGTGCCAGTTCGATAGTTCTCCACAAACACATCGGAGACAGCTGCCAGGCGCTTGACAATCTCTTGGCCTTCAGCAGTCTTCAAATTAACCGTGATGCTTCGTTTATTGCGATTGATCGCCATGAAATAAGACGATTCACCGGGATATACCTCGTATGGCTCACCGACAAAGGGCGGACCCCAATTGCGACTTTCGTCGCCTCGACCTGGAAGTTCCACCTTGATCACGTCAGCCCCGAGGTCGCCAAAGATCATCGTACAGTATGGACCAGCTAAAGCACGTGAAACATCCAGTACCCTCAAATCTTTCAATGGACGCATGCAATCCTTCCCATGATGAATACCCGGATTTTTTCAGGTATTAGGTCGTTCATGATAAGAGGTTTTTCGCTAACTTTACCGCTACGTCTTTACACGTATGACATTAAGACGGGTTGGTCTACTGCGCGGTGAGCTCACCCGTTTGGTGTAATTTTAAAAATATGGCCTGTAGAAGAACTGTGAGAAGGGAAATCCATCAGTGTCATAGGTGAAATGTGGATCAGCGACATTGTCAATGGGAATCTAAGATCCAATTTCCGGGTTCATTATACGCAGAATTGGATGGGAAATCAATCTGTCTTACTTCCACGTTAGCACCGTTTGATCTGGCGGTCGTTCCTCACTTGGAAATCACGTCAATAGTTAATCCACAAGCCCGGCATCCTGCATTGCCAGGTAAATCTTTTCCGAGGTATAAGGCGGGGCGCCGGGGCGGATGCCAATGGCATCGTAAATAGCGTTAGCAATTGCCGGAATCGTTGGAACCATGGAATGTTCGCCAATTCCGCGCGCGCCCCACGGGCCATCATCTTGCGGGACCTCAACGATAATAGCCTCGATGGATTGAGGCGCATCTGAGCTGGTAGCTATGCGATAATCTACAAAACTGGAGTTCTGCAAGAAGCCTTCTTTGAGCTTTAAGTCTTCGAACAGGGCTGTACTCAGCCCCTGGACAAAGCCCCCTTCCATCTGTGCCTTGACCATATCCGGGTTGATAGCCTTGCCAACATCGAAAGCGGCTACCCCGCGAATCACATCCACTTTTCCGGTATCCATATCCACTTCGATCTCTACTGCCTGGGCTCCGGTTGTATAGTGGACAACGGCTCGTGGTCCCTGTCCGGTCTCAGGGTCAAGTCCAGTCACATAGGTGGGCATAAAATTGCCACGTCCCATGACTGGACCACCGATCCAGCCCTGATCATCTGGCAGCGAGATACCATAGATCACGATGTCTTTTAGAGAGATGGACTCCTCGGATTTATAGGAGATCACCTTTCCATCAATGATGTCGAGGTCGTCGGGGTTCTCCGACCAGGCTTTGGCGACCATATCGAGGATCTGTTTGCGGGCGTCACGCGCCGCGGCAACGATAGCATTGCCCATGCTCCACGTCAGGCGGCTGGCGACGGTTTGCCACTCATAAGGGCTGTAATCGGTATTGAGCGGAGTAGCCACTCGCACCCAGTCCCATGGCACCCCCAGGGCACCTGCTGCCATCTGGGCGGCAATGGTGAACGAACCCTGTCCAATCTCCTGCCCACCTACACTGACAGTCAGGGTGCCATCCTCGTTTAATGCCACTTTTGCACTGGAGCCGGCATTGGGCGGCATGGCGGGGGCTTTCCACATTAAGGCAATCCCCTTGCCGCGTCGCTTATTCGGGGCGCTCGGTTTGTCCTTTTTGCCCCATCCTATGGCTTCAGCTGCTTTTGTGAGGCATTCACTCAAGCCGGTGGGGTGCATTACCATGCCGGTGATGAGCGTGCTGCCCTTCTTGACGCAATTGATTTTTCGAAATTGTACAGGGTCCATCTTAATAGCATGCGCCAGCTCATCGATGCATTGCTCCAAACCGGAATGCATCTCAGGCATGCCAAAGCCGCGCATCGGCCCGCTTACCGGGTGGTTGGTATAGACACAGTAGCTGTCTGTTTTGATGTTCGGCACCTCGTAGGGTCCGCTGCTGCTGTAACCGGAAGCGCGGGTGATGTTCACTCCGTACTCGGTGTAAGCGCCTCCATCCCAGTAGAACTTTACCTCCATCGCCAGCAGGCGACCTTCTTTGTCACAACCCATCTTGAAATGAGAAACCAGACTCTGCCGCACAAAGGCAGTGTAGAATTCCTCTTCACGTGTCAAGCGCAGTTTCACAGGGCGCCCTGGGACCTTCATGGCGATGGCAACAGCTAAGGCTTCCATGCTGACCCCAGCCTTACTACCGAAACCGCCGCCCACGTATGGGGCGACCACCTGCACATCAGATTGGGATTTCCCCAAAGACTTAGCGATCAGGTTGCGCTGCGCGAAGGGAGACTGAGAGCTTCCCCACAACGTCACCCGACCTTGTTCATCCACCTTTGCTGTGGCAACATGCGGCTCGATCGGGACGTGCTGCACATGGGGGATGCGGTAACTTCGCTCGACGATTGCTTCGCACTCAAGCCAGGCTGCTTCCACGTCTCCCTTGCGGATGCGGAAATGGTTGGAGATATTAGTGCCTGGTTCTGGGAAAATGAAATTGGCAACTTCGTATATGCCCAAATCAGGGTGTAGCAGTGGTGCGTCCGGGCTGGCACCAAACTCCGGATCGAACACGCCGGGTAAAAGCTCGTATTCCACTTCGATTAATTCAAGCGCTTTCTCTGCGATCTCTTCGCTATTCGCCGCCACACCAGCCACCGGATCGCCTACGTAGCGCGCACGACCTCGGCAAAAAATATGGCGATCTTGCAGGTACAAACCAATATATCCTGGGTAATCTTCGCCGGTAACAACCGCCCTTACTCCTGGCAGGGCGCGCGCCTGGCTGGTGTCAATGCGCTTGATCAGAGCGTGAGGGTGTGGGCTGCGCAAAATGCGGGCATAAAGCAGTCCAGGACCAAACTGCAGGTCGTCGGCAAAAAGGGCTGAGCCAATAACCTTCTCGTGCGCATCAACACGTGGGACGCTATCCCCAATGGGATGCGGTACTTTTTCGGAAGTCGGTAGTGTGGTCATCAATCCCTCCTGCTCATGTGGTCCACGCCTGTTGGCGTGTGGCAGCTTCTTTGACGGCATCTATAATCCGTATGTATCCCGTGCAGCGGCATAGGTTGCCAACTAGCGCTTCGCGAATTTCTTCTTCGGTGGGGTTGGGAATACGATCTAGCAATGCTCGCGACGAAATGAGAATTCCTGGCGTGCAGAAGCCACATTGAACACCGCCGTGGTCGATGATGGTCTGTTGTACTGGATCGAGCACACCGTCCTTCGCCAAGCCTTCTACAGTGACGATATTTGCTCCCTCACACTCAACTGCCAGCACCATACAACTGTTGACGGGCTCACCGTTCAGCAGCACCGTGCAGGCGCCGCACTCACCGGCGTTGCATCCGTTCTTGGTGCCGGTCAGCGCCAATTTATCCCGCAGCATTTGCATTAGAGTCATATTGGAAGGAACATCAATTTGCTCGTACTCACCATTGACCATCATAGATATTCGATGAAATGACATTATTACCTCCAGAATGCGCAGCTCGTTATAAATATCTCTTGCCGATAGATTGTCTTGACCGCCAAATATTCAATACGCGCTACGATTTGATGTTTTCCCAGATATTTAGCAGCGCTCTTGTCGTCAGTCTGCGCACCATCGCTTTGCGATAGCGGGCGCTGCCGCGCACGTCATCAATCGGGTTGCAGGCTTCTTGTGCCAGATTTCCAGCATGTTGGAATGCTTCAGGGTTGATGGGGTTATCCGTAAGGTATTTCTCGATTGCAGGGACAACCAGTGGGACGGGCGCAACCGAGGCCAGCGCCACACGCATGCGATACCCAGAGGTTGTTGTCGCATCCGGATAGCCATAGGCGGTTATGCCGACGATAGCGAGGTCACTCAATTTGTTTCGTCCCAGCTTGAGGTAAATACCAGCACAACCATTTGCAGGCAGCGGGATTTTTAGGGCTGTAACGATATCGCCAGCTTTCAGCACGGTTTTACCAGGCCCAAGAAAGAATGTATTCAAGGGGACCTCGCGCAAGCCATCGAGGCCATGTACTTTCAGTGCCCCGTCTAGTAACAAGCATGCGCCGATTGTGTCCCCTGCTGGTGACGCGTTGCAGATATTGCCCACGATAGTAGCCCGAGTGCGCAATTGGTAAGATGCTACTGAGCGGCAGGCTTCGGCGAGTAACGGGTAGTGTGCTTGAACCTCGGGGGAAGCGATCACCCGGTTCATATTAACCCCAGCGCCGATGGTCAACCCTGAAGCGGGGTCAAAGTGAAGATCGTGCGTGCTATCCAAGTTCTTAACATCGACCAGGTATTTATCGTGCCAGAATCCATCTCGCATGCGGACGAATATGTCTGTGCCGCCTAAAAGCGGGCGCGCTTCGCCAGGATGTTGGGCTAAGAAACGGCTTGCTTCCATCAAAGATGCAGGCCGGATATAGTCGAATTCAGGAAGTTCTGGGTGAGCATTAAGGGTCATCTTTCACACCTCATCTATTTAGGGACTGTGATTCTATCAATGGCTGGGTCATTCTTCGTGGCTGGCTGCAGGCAGAATCATGAAATCCAGTTCAATTTGCTAGGTGGGTTGGAATGCGATTTTAGGTTGGAAGGTTCTTTTATTTAAGTAACTCAGGACCTCCTCTGCCAATGGTAAAACACCCTATATCTGTCAAAGTTACCACGGGAAACAAAATGAGCATCCATAGTCTAATAGAAAATTGGTGGTATGGACAGTAAAGCACGCCCATACCACCTAGTTAGATCCCAACCGCGTAAACACTGTTATTATTATCGTGGCAATTGATATGCCGTTCAACTGGTAGATGTCATCTTCTCGATATGATATTTGTCAAGGAGGATCTCTTCGATAAAGAGTACGTTAAGAGTAATAGATTTGGGATGCTCATTGATATATTCGGAACTCAGGCGCAAGCTAACGGTTAATTAAAACACGCTCAGTTATGTCTCAAAAAACAATCACCATCAGTGAAATCGGAGCCATTGCCCGAGGATTGCTGGCTCAAGAGAGCAATGCCAGTGTGATGGGTGTCACCTCGCGTGGCTTGTTCCTGCTGCTAAATTCAGGATGGGTGGTTTTCCTATCGCCTGAGGCTTATCGAGGACCACTGACTCTCAACTATCGCAGTCATACAGACCCTTTTAGATTACTGCAGACCAAGCAATCAGCCAGAATAGCTGCAGGCAGTATTTCTATTCCAGATGCAGGCTTGCTGATAAATACCGGGCAGGCTGCCACCTGGGAATCGCCTTCCATACCGGGGGGTATCCTGCCTCCCGAGCAACGCGC
>DATCYX010000343.1:0-3691 GCA_036526235.1 Anaerolineales bacterium
TCACTTTCCCTGGGCTGTCTGCTCAAAAAGTGATTGGGATAGACGTGCTAAATGGCTTCGAGCAGGAAATGCTCATAGACAACCAGGACGACAACCTGCTCATCAATAATTTGTTGGTTAAGGACTATCCTATCCTCCTTCGCTTGATCCCCTAGATTCTGTTTGCATTAGGGTTCTTATCTATCGTTTGGTGAGTATGCGTGTTGCATATATCGAACTGGCAAGTCAAATACCCGTTATCCGCTGCAGGAGGTGAGTATTGAATATAGTGAACAACGCTTCAATTTGGTGAGCATGAGCTAAGCGCATATTCTGCAACTGTCCGGATGCCAGAGGAGGTGCATGATGGAGAGTAAATGGTGGCTTCGGCACTATGATGAGGGGGTTCCACACACATTGCAACCTTATCCCGAATCGACATTGCTTGACATTGTCAAAGAAACTAGCACACAACGTCCCGAGCATACTGCGTTACTATTTAAGGGCTCTAAAATTACATATGCTGAACTGGATCGCTTGAGCGCTGCCTTCGCAAATGCCCTGATAGACTTGGGCGTAAAGAAGGGCGATCGCGTCGCACTGATGCTGCCAAATTCACCCCAATTCATTTTCTCCCTGCTCGGTGTATGGAAAGCGGGAGGTGTTGTCGTCCCATTGAATCCGCTCTACACGGAACATGAGCTGCAGCATGCCTTAGCAGATTGCGGCGCTGAGACCATCGTGGTGCTTACGGGGTTTTACGGCAAAGTCAAAGCCATCCAGAAGCAACTCAATATCCGTAATATCATCGCCACAAGCATCAAAGAGTACCTGCCGCCTGTATCCCGCATATTGTTCACTGTTTTAAAAGAGAAGAAAGACGGCCATCGGATAACGCTTCAGGCAGGCGATTTTTGGTTTCCAGACTTGATCCGGAAATTCTCTAACGCGCCGCAACCGAATGTCCAGATACAGCCGGATGAGCTGGCTATTCTGCTTTTCTCCGGGGGTACAACCGGCACACCCAAAGCGGCGATGGGCACACACAAGGCGCTTCTGATTTCCGGCACGCAGATTCGCGCCTGGTTCAACCGCACACTAATCGATTGGGATGACATTATCGTGCTCAATATGCCGCTCTTCCACGCATATGGCTTGGCGGGGGTGTTTTCTACCGGCCTGGTCGGTCACAATTCGTTTGTCGTGGTGCCCAACCCGCGCGATCTAGATGATATATTGGCTACCATCGAAAAGGTCAAACCTGCCTTTCTGCCGGGTGTGCCCACCCTGTTCACCGCGATACTCAACCATCCTAAGGTAAAGTCTGGTCAGGTAGATCTCAAATGCCTCAAGCTCAGCATATCCGGTGCATCGCCTCTCCTGAAGGAAACCAAGGAACGCTATGAAAGCGTGACAGGGGGGCGCATTGTGGAAGCCTACGCCTTGACAGAAACTATGCTGGGGGCGACGGTAACACCAATTCTGGGCGAGTATAAGCCGGCCTCGGTTGGGTTTCCGCTACCCGATGTAGAAATCCGCATCACCGACGCGGAAACCGGCCGAGGTGAGCTTGAACCGGGGCAGGTGGGAGAGATCCTGGTGCGTGCCCCGCAGCTAATGATCGGTTACTGGCATAACCCGGGCGAAACCGCCAATATCCTTCGAGATGGCTGGCTCTACACGGGTGACCTGGGTTACTTGGATGAAGAGGGCAGCCTGTTCATTGTTGACCGCAAGAAGGATGTCATCAAGCCGGGAGGCTTCCAGGTGTGGCCGCGCGAAGTGGAGGAGATCATTGCTTCTCATCCAGCGGTTTCGGAAGTCTGTGTGGGTGGCGTGCCAGATCCCTACCAGGTGGAAGCTGTCAAAGCCTGGGTCGCTCTGCGTGACGGGCAGCAAGTCACAGCGGAGGAGCTGCGCGATTACTGCCGCGAGAAGCTGGCTGGGTATAAAGTCCCAAAGTTTGTGGAAATTCGAGACAGCCTGCCCAAATCCACCGTCGGTAAGATCTTGCGTCGCGAATTATTAGCCGAGGAGGTGGCGTTGCAGAAATAGATGACTTGATCGGATTGAAAAATTCTCGGAGATCACTGGACGATAGTCATTCGCCGGAGGTACAACCAATGAAACGAATAATGTTCCCCACGATAGTTATATTAATATTCACTGTGCTTGTATCAAGTTGTACCTCCGCTCCGGGCGACCAGGCAGGCACGGCAGTTGAGGAATCATCGCCGGCGACTAAACCTGCGGGGCCGACCGAAACACCAGTCCCGCCAAGCAGCACCCCCATTCCCACCGACACCTCCGTCCCTACAGAGACGCCCATTCCTACAGACACCCCGACCTCTCTGCCGACCGAGACCCCCACAATCACACCGACATTCTCTCCTGATACACTGACCTTCACGGCGGGAGAGCCGGTGAAGATTGGATACCTGCTTTGGGAAAGCAATCCCATTGGCTTGGATTCAAAACGCGCCATCGAGCTTGCTATCCAGGGATTTGGAGGCGAGTTGTTCGGGCACCCTATTGAGCTGATCGGATTTGATGAAGAGTGCTCCGAGTTAGGAGGACAGCGAGGCGCACAGTTGCTAGGACTGGACGATAGCGTGGTTGGGATCATCGGCTCGAGTTGTTCTGTAGCGGCTAGAAGAGCTGCCCCGATTGTCTCGGACGCGGGCAGGGTTTTGATCTCGCCGTCCAACACAAGCCCCGAGCTCACCGACCCTGATGGTCGTGCGGCTGGTTACTTTCGCACTGTACCCAACGACACTTTCCAGGCTAACGCCGTCGCTCAGTATGCATACGACCAGCTAGCCGTGCGCAAGATGGCAACCATCTATACCCAGAATCAGAAATATCAAAAGACATTAGCTCAGCACGTCTGCCAGTCCTTCACCAGCCTGGGAGGTGAGTGTGTCCTGGATAAGGCCATAGCCAGCAACGCCACCTACATGGTGCCGATTGTTAACAACATCCTAGATGCGAAGGCAGATGCGATCCACCTGTCTCATTTTTCTCCCCAGGTTGCAGCGGAATTTATAGCCGAGGTAAGAAAAACAAAAGGGCTGGAGAATGTGCCCATCTTTGTCTTTGAAGGATTAAATACCCCGGATTTCCTCCAGAAGGCAGGCGAGAACGCCGTCGGGATTTTCGTGTCCACCACTGCAATGGATTTTGATCATAGCACGGATAGTTACCAGGGTTTCCTATCCGCATATCGGGAAAAATATGGCGAGGATCCGATATCGCAATTCCATGGATTCGCGTACGATGCCGCGATGATATTACTGGATGCGATGTACAAGGTCGCTGTCCAATCCGGAGATGGATCTTTGCTGATTGACCCTCTGGCTGTTCGCCAGGCGATATCGACGCTGGTTGATTTCCCAGGCCTGACTGGATCGTTGACCTGTTCCCCACAGGGGGATTGTTCCCCCTTGGTGGATGGCAGGGTGTATCGTTTTGAAGATGCAGACCCTAATACCTTCAGACCCGGCCCGCCAGAATCGCTGAGTTCTAATCCGGTCCAGGTTTGGCCATAAATATCTCTGTATTTGGGTCGCCGCCTTGCGTTCTCACTCATTTAGTCCGTCCACTTGCGCCTAAAGTGGTTCGCCGATTGCGTCTTTCTGATCTCTGGCAGGGCACATAGGGCTCGATTGGACCATTAAATGTTTAGGTCGGTGCCTGGTTTAGATCGGAAGAG
>DATCYX010000344.1:0-3824 GCA_036526235.1 Anaerolineales bacterium
AGCTTGATGGCGCTGGCGACTTTATTGACATTCTGTCCCCCCGGCCCGGAGGCGCGAATGAAGTCGAAGCGCAGCTCATTGTCTTCCAGGCTCAAAGTAGGTGTGATCTCGACCATGAGGCAAGTATATCATCTGGCGGTAGCCATCTGCCCCCTCGATTAGTTGTAAGCTGTCTTCTAGCAGGGATTGTCAAACTTCGTGGCAAGCCACCCAGTGACCCTCGGAGATCTCTCGCCATTCAGGGACTATCTGCGAGCAGTGCCCCTTGGCGATTGGGCAGCGCGGGTGAAAGCGGCAGCCGGATGGCGGATTGATCGGGCTGGGCACATCTCCGGGCAGGATGGTTCGCTGGCGGGCGCGACCCTTCTTCGGGTCGGGAATGGGTACTGCCGAGAGCAGCGCCTGGGTATAAGGATGCAATGGGTTTTCGTATAGCTCGTCTTTCCCGGTCAGCTCGACAATTACCCCCAGGTACATCACCGCCACCCGGTCGCAGATATGCCGCACCATGCTTAAATCGTGGGCGATGAACAGGAATGTCAGGTTAAACTCGTCCTGCAGGTCTTCCAGCAAGTTGACCACCTGAGCCTGAATGGAGACATCCAGGGCGGAGATCGGCTCATCGCAAACGATGAATTCCGGGCTGGATGCCAGGGCGCGCGCCACACCGATGCGCTGGCGTTGTCCACCGGAGAATTCATGCGGGAAGCGGTTGATCAACCTTGGGCTTAACCCCACCAGCAGCATCAGCTCGTTGACGCGGTCCATGCGCGCCTTGTTGTTAGGCAGCAGCTTGTGCACCCGCAAGGGCTCGCCAATGATGGCGTTGACCGTCCAGCGCGGGTTGAGCGAGGCGTAGGGATCTTGGAAGATCATCTGCGCTTTGCGACGTAGTGTTTGCAGCTCTTGCTTGCTGGCCTGATCCACCTGGATCCCGGAGATTGTGACTGAACCATCGGTGATGGGGTACAGGCCTAAAATGACGCGCCCGGCGGTGGTCTTGCCGCAACCGCTCTCGCCCACCAGGCCCAGCGTTTCCCCCTTACGGATATCAAATGATATACCATCTACGGCTTTGACCGCGCCGACTTCTCTCTCGAAAATAAGACCACGCTTGACTGGAAAATACTTCTTCAGTTCACGCACCTGCACCAGTGCTTCGGGTTTTGTAGAGGAAGTGGATTGGTCGTCAGCCAAGGGATATCTCCAAATAGGATTAGCGCGGTTTACCGGTGGTCACGTCTACCCAGCATGCGGCCTGATGGTTTGGGTTGATCTGTACTAAGGGCGGCATTTCGGTCCGGCAGCGGTCGAAGGCCAATTCGCAGCGCGCCGCAAACGGGCAGCCCTTTGGCTCTACCAGCAAGTTGGGCGGCGCGCCGGGTATAGAGCGCAGGCGCTTATCGCGGCGGTGATCGATGCGCGGCAGTGCTGCCATCAACGCCATGGTGTACGGGTGGCGCGGGTCTTCGTACAGATCGTCCACCAGCGCTTCTTCGACGATGAAGCCCGCGTACATCACCAGCACCCGCTCAGCCATCTCAGCCACCACACCCAGGTCGTGGGTGATCCAGATGACAGCCATATCCAGGTTGGCCCGCAAGCGCTGCACCAGCTCGACAATCTGGGCCTGGATGGTCACATCCAAGGCGGTGGTGGGTTCATCGGCGATCAAGATGCTCGGCACGCAAGCCAGGGCCATGGCGATCATGGCACGCTGGCGCTGCCCTCCAGAGAACTGGTGCGGGTAATCATCTAAACGCCGGGCAGAGTCGGGGATGCCGACCTGGTCAAGCAGTTCGATAGCCCGTTCGCGGGCCATTTGCTTCTCCATCCCCATGTGTGCCCTGAGCGTTTCGGTAATCTGGCGACCGACGGTCAACACCGGGTTGAGTGAGGTCATCGGGTCCTGAAAGACCATGGCGATCTCTTTGCCGCGCAGAGTCTCCATCTCGTGTTCGCTGATCTGAAGCAGATCACGCCCCAGATATAGCACTTGCCCACTGGTAATCTCAGCCGGTGGCATGGGTAGCAATCGCAGCAGGGACAGCATGGTGACTGATTTTCCGCAGCCGCTCTCGCCTACCACGCCAAGCATTTTGCCATGCTCCAGGTAGAAAGAAATGCCATTTACGGCATGCACGGTGCCTTCGGCGATGTGAAATCGAGTGCGCAGGTCGTTGACTTCGAGGATGCGGTCCGCCATCTCATTCTCCCGGCTATATTGCACGGCTATGGGGGTCGAGGGCGTCGCGCAGCCCGTCGCCCAGGAAGTTGATGCTCAGCACGGTCAAGGCAATCAGAACGCCGGGGAAGAACCATAACCACCAGGCGGATTCGACGTAGTTGTAGGCGCCTTCCAGCATATTGCCCCAGGTGGCGGTGGGGGGGCGCACGCCCAACCCCAGGAAGCTGATGTAAGCCTCCAGGGTGATGGCCGCCGCCACACTCAGGGTAGCCGACACGATGATGGGGGCAATGCTGTTAGGCAGGATGTGGCGGAAGATGATATCCCTGGTAGACGTACCGGTTGCTCGCGCTGCCAGGATGAAGTCGTTCTCTTTGACAGAGAGAAATTGGGCGCGGACGATGCGCGCCAGGTAGGGCCAGCTGGAGATGCCGATGACGAAAATGATGACCAGGACGCTGCCGCTTAAGGTTCGCCCGAGGAACTGGATGTTGGGAATGTCTTGGGCGAAATATTTGGCCATCACCAGCAGCAAGAAGATCTGAGGGATAACCAGCACCGCCTCCGTGATGCGCATCAGGATGCTATCCAGAATGCCTCCGAAGTAGCCCGCCAGTGCCCCGAAGGTGATTCCGATCAACAACTCGACCAGCATGGCGGTCAGGCCGATCAGGATGGAGATCTGCCCGCCATAAATCGTGCGGACCAGGATGTCCCTGCCAATGGTATCGGTGCCGAAGGGGTGCTCGCGAGAGGGCGCTGAAAGACGGTTACCTGTTTCGACGAAGTTGGCATCGGCTTCGCTGAAGACCAGCATGCCACCAAAACAGTACAAGATCATTAAGATCAACGTCACCGCGCCGAAAATTGCCATCCTGTGCCGGCGGAAGCGGCGCCAGGTGAGCTGGCCAAGGGTCAGGGGAGGGGTTTCCAGCTCGTCGGGCGTCAGGCTGGCTATTCCAGGCTTGGGTTGTGAGACTGCTGTTTCGGTCATGATAGCTCGCTATTTATAACGTATCCTGGGGTCCAGCCAGGCGTAGGTGATGTCAGCCAGGATCTGGAAGACGATCACCGCCGCGGCGATCATCAGCAAGATGCCCATCACCACCGGGGTATCCGAGCGTGCGACATGGTCCAGGAACAGGCGTCCCATACCTGGCCAGCCGAAGATGCGCTCGGTGACGATCGCCCCGCCCAGCAAGAATGGCAGGTCTAGGGCGATGATGGTGACAATGGGCAGGGAGGCGTTTTTCAAGGCGTGAATATAGATGATCTCTGGTCGGGGTAGCCCCTTGGCCTTAGCGGTGCGCACATAGTCTTGCCCCAGGGCTTCCAGCATGGTGCTGCGGATGGAGCGGCTGTAACCGGCGATGAATCCGAAAGAAAGAGTCGCCACCGGCAGGACCATGTGCCACAGCACCTGGGAGGGAGTCTGCCCGGCTTCCGGCTCGAACATGCCCACAGTCGGTAAGTAGGGCAACCCCCATTTCTTGAAGTTGACCGCAAAGATGTACATCGCCAGCAGGGCGAAGAAAAACACCGGCATAGAGTAAAAAACGAAGGTCGTGGCCGTGATGGTGTTATCCAGCGCTGAATACTGGTTTAACGCCGAGTAGATGCCGATGATCAAGGCGAA
>DATCYX010000345.1:0-6015 GCA_036526235.1 Anaerolineales bacterium
CTTCGTATTCTTCCATGAAGCCCAAGGCAGAGATATTATCGATCACCACGGCATCCACGTCCTTGGAGATGAGCGCCAGGACAGCTGCGGGGAAGTCTTCAAAGGATTTGATGCGCTCGGTGGGGAAGTTATCCTGAGCTACCATCTCGTTGGTGGTGCCGATCTGGGTGCCTACCAGGCGGTTGGCGTCGGCTTTGAATTCATCCACACCGGCGGTCTCATCGACACGCACGAGCAGAACCTGGCCAACGATGACATAGGGGATAGAGAAGTCGACGATTTCGTCGCGCTCGGCGGTGATGGTGACGCCATCGGCGAGCATATCGAACTCACCAGCCTGCATAGCGGGGAAGATGCCGTCCCAGGCGGCTTGTACGAACTCGGGAACACAGTTGAGGCGAGCGCAGATCTCGCGCACGGCGTCATAGTCCCAGCCTACGCCTTCATTGGTGACCTCATCAATGGTATTGAAGGGCGGGTAGGCGTTCTCCACCGCTACTGCGATAGTCTGACCTCCCAGGTCAGGGATTCCACCTTCTGGCGGCACTTCAGTCGGTGGCGGCGCTTCGGTAGGTGGCGGTGCCTCGATAGGCGGCGGCGCTTCAGTAGCTTGAGGCCCTCCACAGGCTGCTAGTAGTACGGCTACTATCACAAACACGGAAATTATCCAGGCGATTTTTCTCATTGCTGTCTCCTTATTATATTATTTTCAGTGATGTTAAACATATTGTGTTTTGTCATGTGCCTCCTCTGTTAGTAGCTTGGAATTTGGTTAGAATACAAGAAAATTGCGAATAGAGCAATTGAAAACAGTATAATCATAATACGTATTCACTTAGTTGAAAAGTTGCTCGTTTATTATTTATAAAGTTGTTATATAGAGAGAGTAAAACCAAATGCCCCATTTTCCAAGTCCAGAATGGCTGCCCAGCCTGAAAGATAAGTTGAACACGGATGAGCGTTATGCACAAATAGCCCAAAATTGGGAAGGAGATATGCTTGTATTTATCGAACCAGATGGCGCTCTTACCCAACCATTAGCTTATTATTTAGATTTATGGCACGGCAAGTGTCGAGAAGTTTATATCGTGGACCAAAATCAGGAGGTCAAGCCGTTCTTGACGCTCAGCGGGCGATATGGGATTATTGTTCGCGTCATCAAGGGCGAACTCGACCCGATTCAAGCGATGCTCACTCGTAAGCTTCACGTTGAGGGGAATATGATTGTCCTCGTGCGCAATGTGCCCACAGTGATGGAGTTTATACGTTGCTGCCGGGAAAATACGGATAGCTATACCTAATTGGGAACGTCGATGCCGCAATTTGCGTCTATAAGGGGCGAGCTCTCAACTCGTTATTGATCTATGCAATCTCAAACTCCAAATCGCTCTCCTTCGCAACGTCGGGCTGGCATGAAATCCAGGTTGACTTTGGTGCTATTTATTCTATTCTCGGCTGGAATTTTCTTCGTGACAGCATCCATTGGGGTATTGGGGGGATACCAAACCGGCATGCGAGAGTATAGCAGGTTGCAATCCCTTGATGAGGTTAAATTTCTCCAAGAGCAGTATCTCTTGGCGGTACAGGATTTTGATTCGGAGCGTTATGACCTGGCTCGCCAACGCTTTGAATATGTCTTGGAACAAGATCCGGCTTTCCCTGGAGCGGCGGCGAAACTGGTTCAGGTGGTGCAGATCTTGTACGCAACTGCCACCCCTACCGCTATCCCGCCGACAGTCACCCCAACGCCGACGCGTGATTTGAGGCCTGTGCAAGATCAGTTTAACCAAGCTCAAGTCGATTATTCCCAGGGAAATTGGAACAGCGTGATCGATGTTTTATTGGGATTGAGAAAGGAAGATGCAGCTTATAACGTGGTTGAGGTCGATAGCCTGCTATATCGTTCACTAAGAAATCGTGGCTTGCAAAAAATTCGTGAAGAGGCCAATTTAGAAGGAGGCATGTACGATCTTTCGTTAGCTGAGAACTTCGGTCCACTGGACACCCAGGCTGATAATTTGCGTAATCTGGCGCGCTTGTATGTGATTGGATCTGGCTTCTGGGAAGTATATCCCGAGCAGGCTGTATTTTATTTCAGCCAGGTGGCTGCAGCAGCCCCTGGACTCCGCGACGCTTCGGGGTGGTCCGCCTCGGGTCGCCTTTGGGCTAGCCTGGTTCAATTTGGAGATTTCCTCGCGGAGCGGGATGATTGGTGTGCGGCAGAGGAGAAATATAATGCAGCCTTTGCCATGCAAAGCAACACGGAGCTCATGGAGAAAATATCCCAGGCCTATGACAAATGCCACCCTCCGACAGAGACGCCAAAACCGACGCCGAAGCCCTCGGAGACTGCCACGAACACAATTGTGCCACCTGTGATCACGGTTGAAACGCCAACATCTACCACCCTTCCTCCTGCGGTGACGCAAACAGCAACACGTACAGCAACGATACCGGTGACTGCCCCGCCGCCTACGGCTACGGAAGCACCTCCTCCAAGCCCGACGAATACATCGCCACCTCCTACTGAAACGGATACACCACCGCCACCTCCCGAGGAACCAACTCAAACCTCAACTTCGGAGAGCTAGAGGCGTATTAGCAATGAGACAGATAAGGAATTTTGTGTCAATTCTAATCAAGCACCCAATGACAACGCGAGTCATCCTGCTGGTTTTCATATTTAGCCTCGCTTGCCTGGTGGGGTTCGCGTCATTTGTGCTCGCCCGGGAATTCACTGTCTCGAATCTTACGCTTACTCGCAAGACTGGACCTGAGCTTCAAGAGAGCCAAGCCACGCCTGTAATCGAAGAGCAGTCACAAGCAAGCGAACCAAGCTCTTTCCAGCCGCAGATCGAACCCACCCTCACGCCTTGGGATGGCGCCAGCCGGGTAACAGTACTGCTATTGGGCCTGGATTACCGGGATTGGGAGTCGGGCTCTGGCTACGCGCGCAGCGATACGATGATTTTGCTCACCTTGGATCCGCTAACACGTACAGCTGGGGTTCTCTCTATCCCGCGTGATATGTGGACGGCAATCCCTGGTTTTAAGCACGGTAAGATCAACACGGCATACTACCTTGGCGACGCGTACAAACTGCCGGGTGGAGGACCAGGTTTGGCAGTTAAGACGGTGGAACAATTTTTGGGCGTGCCGATTAACTTTTATGCCCAGATCGATTTTGGTGCATTTGTGCGCTTTATTGATGAGATTGGTGGGGTGAAAATTAACGTGCCCGAGCCGATCAAGGTTGATCTGCTAGGTGATGGATACCGCACCATCAAAAGGCTTCAACCAGGGGTGCAGGTGTTGCCCGGTGAAATCGCACTGGCATATGCCCGCGCCAGGTACACTGAGGGGGGTGATTTCGACCGGGCTGAGCGCCAACAGCAGGTGATCTTGGGTATCCGGGATAGAATCTTGAGCTTTGATATGCTTCCATTGCTCATCCAAAACAGGGAAGCGCTCTATCAGGAGTTGTCTACGGGGGTACACACCAATTTAACACTAGACCAAGCTGTCCAATTAGCTATCATTGCCAGCCAGGTGCCTCAGGAGAACATTAAACGTGGAGTGATTGGTAAAGGTTACGTACTTTTCGGTCAGTCACCGGATAACCTGAGCATCTTGATACCACTTGTTGATAAGATTCATACCCTCAGGGATGAGATTTTTGCATCATCGAGTGCGCTTAGTCCCTTAACACCAGGTTCAGAGCTTGAACGTATGCTCGCAGAAGGTGCGCGCGTCTCAATAGAAAACCAAAGCCGTACGACGGGAGCGGGCTTGGCTGAACGAACCAGTCAATTCCTGGTAAACCAAGGGGTGAATGTAGCCAGCACGAGCGAATCGCCCCAGAATTTGACTTCAACCACTTTGATCGATCATACTGGTAAGCCATTCACCGCCAGGTATCTAGTGAATTTAATCGGTATTTCCCCAGGAAAGATTATTTTGGATGAAACACCAGGAAGCCCAGTGGATATTGAGATCCTGCTTGGAGACGATTGGGCTCGGGAAAACCCAATACCGTAGTTTAAAACAACCGCATTTGTGGGGACTCGTAGGTCAATGTATCCTGGGTGAGCAAGTGATCCAGGGTGTCACGCGACAAGATCGGGTTCTGTGCCAGCCAGCGCAGGTGCCGATATTTGACAAAACGCCACCCTTCCTCGAACGCCTGGCGCAAGCGAGGATCGTGTTGAAGCTTAAAGGCGACCAGATTCGCGCGCCCGCCAGGTAGGGCAACTAAAGAAATTCCGGGAGCGTAGTCCTCATTGAAAATTCCATCACCAATCACTGCTGAAGCGGTGACATGCCATGCGTAAGCGACTTGATTCGCCGCATCCCGCCAAAGAATGGGTTGATCACCTTCTACCTGGTATCCAAGATTAGCGCCCATTTGGATGATCAGGCTAGCGATATCTTTTAGATCTGTCTTGCGTGCTGAAGGGGTATTCTGAGCCTGGATATGCCAATCTCCACTTCCGGGTGAGGTCTCTTCACCATAGGATTCCAGGCAAATCTGGATCAACTCAGCACTTGGGGTGAGCAGTCCAGGGAAGGTATGGCATATTGCGGAATAGATATCGGGAAGCGAAGCGCCCGGGTGAGCAATCAGATATTGCACAAGCTCTATCTCCACACGATCGGCAAGCGCCGAAGAAATATTATCTGTTTCGCGTAGCCACCAATAACCAACTTCCATGGATTTTTCACTGCCCCCAAAGCGTAGAAGACCTCCACGGTAAGAGAGCGCCTCATCTATGGCAGTATTTATTTTCACCAACATACTCATCGGAGCTTGTTCAGACGAACGTAGGGCATGAATCTGTGCCAAAGAAGACAGGACGGCAGTGTGTATTGGGAGGTAGTGACTTGGTTCACCTCGTGTGGATAAATAATCTCTTGCAGCAGTGCGCATCCGCAAAACGCGTTCTTCCTCTGAGTACGGAGTGTCGTGGACTTGGCTCAAGAGTCGCCAATTTATTTGTGCTTGACCACCTTCGGTGGGCATAGCAATACCTGATAGCTCAAAATTTGCGTTATCTGCCGCAACCAATGCCGCAGATAGGAAGCCAGGCTCAGCCTCGCCGATCAATCCTAAGAACAGTGATCCCGGCTTCAAAATCATTGGGAGATTTTCGAAAGCGGCGTGCAGGGCGGTTGTATGCCAGTTCCAATCATAGCGGCGCCTGCGCAAAACGCTCTTGAATGGCCTGACTGCCTCTTGACCCCATAGCCAACCTGCCCATAGGGCGGAGAGTGTCCAAAAGGCGTGGTTGGGTCTGGGTAGGGCAGTTACCACGGCCTCAATAGGGATATCTGCCAGCTCCGCCGCCAGATCTCGCCAGCGCCCTTCAAAGATGGAGATACCTCCTTCATGTGGTGGTTGTTCTGGCCAGGTGGATAAGGCAACTTGATCACTTGGGTGAGACCAGTGTTGGATGGCTTGCTCAAGAACAAACCATAAGTTGTTCTCGCGAAATTTCGGCGGAATGGTCAAAGCGCGAGGACGGGCGCGCCCAGATGGATAGGGCCAAAGGGCGTTTCCCAGGTCGCATGCGCTGAGCAAGAGAGCGGTTAGATGATTGCGGCGCTGAGGGGCAAGGCTCATTCCGTCGAGCCTATTGATCAGGTTAAACAGAGCGTACACAGAGCGAGGAAGGTAGACTGACAGGGCTTCCTCTGCGTGGTGGCGATCTGGATCATCGAGCGGTGCAACACGCTCCAGTGCACGGGCACGATGTAAACTGCTGGTGGAAAACTGAGCAGCCCGCGCTAGGTCTTCTTCCGTGATGGGATGCTCACCTTGGGTATTGCAATGTGGGCAGTGATAGATTTTGGCAAATGGTACTGGCCCTGAAGGTGAGGGTTTCTCTGCCTGGGGAGATAAGACAACGCGATCCCATA
This sequence comes from Anaerolineales bacterium, assembly GCA_036526235.1. Classification (GTDB taxonomy): domain Bacteria; phylum Chloroflexota; class Anaerolineae; order Anaerolineales; family UBA4823; genus DATCYX01. Next base: position 5,917 of record DATCYX010000345.1, read on the forward strand.
AAAATGCTTCTACCTCGACTTCATTTGAGCATATATTGCAATTGGAATGGTATAAGGAGCGAATATGAAGCTCCAGACGCTCATCACCTCTGCGTGAGG